>JAAYID010000424.1 GCA_012744285.1 Alcaligenaceae bacterium | reverse complement strand
GGACACGTCACCGAGCCGCAGGCCGAAGGTGCGTTCGATCACGATGCCGCCAACGATCCCGATCTCCTTCCTCTGACCGCCGTGGCCGTCAGCCGGGGCTGAAGCAGCGCGTCGGCATTTCTTCCTTCACGGGCAGCCGTTCGCGTGAGCTGCCGCCGGTCTGCGAGCAGCGCCGCCCGTTGCCGGGCGGGCGATTGCCTGTACGCCGCGCCTGGCGCGCCATTCGTCCCCGCACCGTGGTAGGCTAACGTTTGCCCCTAAACGTTTGCCAGCGGAGTACGGACATGAAAGGCGACCCCATCGTCATCCAGCACCTGAACAGGCAGCTCAAGAACGAGCTTACCGCCATCAACCAATATTTTCTGCATGCCCGCATGCTGAACCACTGGGGGTTCGACAAGCTGGGCAAGCACGAGTACGACGAATCTATCGGCGAAATGAAACACGCCGACCGTCTGATCGAGCGCATTTTCATGCTCGATGGCCTGCCCAACCTGCAAGATCTGCACAAGCTGCTGATTGGTGAAGATGTGCCTGAAGTGCTGGCCTGCGACCTCAAGCTTGAGACCGGCGCACAAACCACGGTCAAAGAGGCCATTGCCTATTGTGAGTCAGTGCGCGATTACGTGTCGCGTGACCTGTTCCAGGACATTCTCGACGATACCGAAGAGCACATTGACTGGCTGGAAACCCAGATCGAACTGATCGACAAGGTGGGTTTGCAGAACTACCTGCAGTTGCAGGTCGGTGGTCACGACTAAGGTGTCCCGGCGCCCTGCCTAAAACGATTTGGCCGGGCATTCGGCGACGTAGCCCCAGGCGCTGTTGGGAGTGCAATATTTGTTGCGCGCCGCCCAGGCGCAGCTGGGGCGGTCAAAGAAGCTTTGCGCGTTACAGGCTTGCAGTTCATCGCGCAGCTGGTTAAGCCAGCCGGTATTGGCAATGGCGGGTGGCGCGGGGGTTGATGCGGGCCCTGGGCCCGGCTCAGCCGAAAAATCAGGAATTTCCACCGGCTGGATGGGCATGTTGCCATCGCGGTTACCCCGCTTTTCCATCGAGGAAATAAGGTCGCCGACATCGGCAATGCCCATCAGTTTGCCGCTTTCAAGGGCAGCGATCTGTTCGGCTTCGGCCATGCTGATGCGTGTGGTCGCAATGGGGATCAGGTTGTTGGCGAACAGTTCGTTCAGGCTCTCGGGGGTGATTTCCCAGGCAACGGGCTCGGGGGGCTGCGGAATGGCCAGCCGACCGTTGACCTGGGGTTGCGGTGGCTGCGCGGCAAACGGTTTGCCATCAGCCCCCAATACTTCAACAGGCGTTATTTCGGGCTGCCCGGGGGCTGACGAGGCCAGTGGCCCATTGGCGACCAGCCATTCGCCCAGCCGCAGGCCACTCCAGGCTGAAGCGGCCATTAACAGGGCCAGTACGGCAAAAAGAAAACGCCAGGACATCCGTAACCTTAAATGCTGAAAATTACCCGCAGTATAAAACGTTCTGTTGTGACCACACGTGACCACTTCATGGAAAGCGTAAACCCGGTCACTACGTGCTGAAGACCTGACCGCCGTGCTCGCGCATGGCGTGGAATTCGACGTCGGGGTAAAGCTCTTGTACCACCCGCAGTTGCGCCTGTGACGACGCCAGGAACGCCGGTGCCTCGACGACATCGTAGGCAATGTTGGCGGTATTGTTGTCGATGAATTTTTGCAGGGCTTTCGGGTCTTTGGCGGTGATCCAGCGCGCCAGGTTGTAACGGGACGACATCATGCGGGCATCGACGCCGTATTCCGTTTTGAGCCGGTGTGCCACCACTTCAAACTGCAGTTGCCCGACGGCCCCCAGCAGCAGCGCGCCACCGGCCGCAATCGGGCGAAACACCTGAATGGCACCCTCTTCGCCCAGCTGGGTCAGGCCGGTACGCAATTGCTTGGTGCGCAAAGGATCTTTGACCTCGACGGCCTGGAACAGTTCCGGTGCAAAAAATGGCAGCCCGGTAAATTGCAGGTATTCGCCTTCAGTCAGGACGTCGCCCAGGTGCAGCACGCCGTGGTTGGGGATGCCGATGACGTCGCCGGCATAGGCCTGTTCGACCAATTCGCGTCGCTGTGACAAAAATGACACCACGTTGTTGGGACGGATTTCCTTGCCGGTACGTGACACTTTCAGCCGCATGCCCCGGTTGAACTCGCCCGAGCTGACCCGCACGAACGCCACGCGGTCGCGGTGGGCCGGGTCCATGTTGGCCTGTACCTTGAAGACTACCCCGCTGAACTTGGGTTCGTCGGGCTGCACCTTGCGTTGCAGAGCCTGGCGCGGGCCGGGCGGCGGGGCCAGGTCAACCAGCGCATCCAGCACTTCCTGCACACCAAAGTTGTTGATGGCTGAACCGAAAAATACCGGTGTCTGTTTGCCGGCCAGAAAGACGTCATGATTGAACTCGGGGGCGGCGGCCTCGATCAGTTCGATTTCGTCATTGGCTTTGGCAAAAGCGTCGCCAAAGCGTTTGGCGATTTCCGGGTTGTTGCGCCCTTCGATCAGTTCGTCTTCGTCCCCGCGTCGTTCTTGCCCGGCGCGAAACACCCGCATGCGATCACGGCGAATATCAAAGACACCACCGAACGAGCGGCCCATACCGACCGGCCATGAAAACGGTACGGCATCCATACCCAGGTGCGACTCGATTTCTGACAGCAGGTTCAGCGGCTCTTGCACTTCGCGGTCGAGCTTGTTGATGAAGGTGATGATGGGCGTGTTCCGGGCACGGCAGACTTGCAGCAGACGAATCGTTTGCGGTTCGACACCGTTGGCGGCGTCAATGACCATGAGGGCCGCGTCAACGGCCGTCAGCACCCGGTAGGTGTCTTCGGAAAAGTCCTGGTGGCCCGGGGTGTCGAGCAGGTTGATCACGCAGTCGCGGTATTCCATCTGCATGACCGACGAGGCCACCGAGATGCCGCGTTGCTTCTCGATTTCCATCCAGTCGGATGACGCATGACGACTGGCCTTGCGCGCCTTGACGCTGCCCGCGATCTGGATGGCCCCTGCGAACAGCAGCAGCTTTTCTGTCAGCGTGGTTTTACCCGCGTCGGGGTGAGAAATGATGGCGAAGGTACGCCGGCGGGCGACTTCATGGGCAATAGTGTGATTGGACATCCGGCAGGTTCCGGCCCGGGGCGCGGCGTGTTTCGCCGACCACCCCGTGGCACCAAAAGGCGTGCATTAACAGGAGTAAACCCTAGATTTTCGCAGATATTGCGCTGTCAGGCGAAAAGAGATGATCAAGGTCGCTTTCCAGCAGCTTGATCAAGGCCCCTTCTTTCAGTGGTGGCGCAAAAATGTAGCCTTGACCGACATCGCAGCCCATTTGTTGCAGCCGGTGCAGCTGTTCGGGCAGTTCGACCCCTTCAGCGACCGTGCGGAAACCGAAGTGGCGAGCCATGTCGATGACGGTGCCGGTCAGGCGCTGGTCTTGCGTGCTGGTATGCACTTCGCGGATGAACGCACGGTCAATTTTCAGCACCGAAACCGGCAGGGTTTTCAGGTAGGCCAGCGACGAGTAGCCGGTGCCAAAGTCGTCGATGGCAATTGGGAACCCGGCCTGATGCAGCACATTCAGCTGTTGCATGGCCAGTTGCATGTCCTGCATCAGCCCCGATTCCGTGACTTCCAGCTCGATCAGACCCGCGGGTAACCGATAGTTGGCCAGGATGCCAATAAGCACCTGCGCAAAATCTTTTTGGGCCAGTTGTTCGGCGGCGACGTTGATGGCCACCCCAAAGGCCGCGTCGACCAATCCCTGTTCGCGCCAGGTGGCCAGCTGGCGGACGGCCTCTTCGAAAACCCATAGGCCAAGCCGTACGATCAGGCCGCTGGATTCGGCCAGGGGGATGAACTCTGCCGGGGAAACCGCCCCGAACTCGGGGCTTTGCCAGCGCATGAGGGCCTCGGCACCGATGATCCGTTGCTGGATCAGATCAACCTTGGGTTGGTAGACCAGGTACAGCTCACGCCGGTCAGCCGCCCTGCGCAAGGCTGCGCGCATGTGGGTGCGTCGCTGCAAGGCGTTTTCCAGATCGTGGTTGTAGCCTTGCCATACCCCAAGCGCTTTGGGCAGCGCCAATGCGGCCATGCGGACCAGCTGTTCGGCATGCCGTTCCGGCAGGCTGGCGCTCACCCCCATGCGAACGGCCAGGTGCAGGGACATGCCGTCAATGTCGAAAGGCGTCGCAAAGCTGTGCAGCAGCCGGTCGGCCAGGGCTCCGATGGTTTTGTCATCGATGGTACTGTCACAGACAACGACCCATTCGGTGCTGTTCCAGACGCCCAGCACCGCATTGCTGTCGGAGACGACAGCGCGCAGGCGGTCAGCCAATGCGCCTGCCAGTAGATCGGCGGTGGTAAACCCGTGCAAGCGGGCGACGTCATCCACCCCGTCAAGCGCCATGAAAAAAACCCCGGTATCGATGCGGGCCTGCAGGCGCTGTTCGAGCGCTTCGAGCAGGGCAATGCGGTTGGGCAAACCGGTTTGCGGATCTTGCCGTGAGCGGCGTTCGAGTTCTTGCGTGCGCTCATGGACCAGTGTTTCGAGCAGCGAGGCCCGTTCGGACCGCTCGCGCATGAGCCGTTGCAGCTCAAGCGTATTGCGGATGCGCTGCAGGACTTCGGTCTGGTCAAACGGTTTGGTCAGGAAATCCCGCACCCCCAGTGCCAGGGCCTGGTAGCGGGTGTCGTCGTCGGTCTGGGCCGTGAGAATGATGACGGCGGACGCATCATCGCCGTGTGCGTCGTTCAGCGCCTGCAATACCTGAAAGCCGGTCATGTGCGGCATGCGGACATCCAGCAGGATCAGATCCGGGCGCTGTTGCGCAACGCGTGGCAACACAAGGCGAGGGTCTGTCATGATCTGGCGTCGCTCATAGCCGGCATCTTCCAGCAGTGCGTCGAGCAAGTCGCAGTTGGCCGGGTTGTCATCGACGATCAGGATATCGGCGTCGGTGTGCAGCGGAACGATGGCAGTCATGTGGCAGATTCCTGGAGCAACTCACTGATGCGCTGTACCAGTGCGGCCAGATCGAACGGCTTGGTGATGTAGTCTTTGAACCCCGCTTCACGCGCTTTGCGCACATTGAGCGATGAGGCGTCTGCCGAGATGCCAACGACAGGGATGCCGGAGGTCAGGGGGTTCTGACGGAGCAGTTTCTGTGCTGAAAATCCGTTCATGCCGGGCAGGTCGATGTCCATGAGGATCAGATCGGGCGGGTCGGAGCACGCCAGTTCGATACCCAGTTCGGCCGTGTGCGCGCAAACCAGCTTGACGTCGTCAATATCGTC
>JAAYID010000038.1 GCA_012744285.1 Alcaligenaceae bacterium | reverse complement strand
TCGCTGGTCTGGTGGTGGCCTGGTACTGCTATATGGTCAACCCCAAGGTGCCCGCCGCCATCAAGCGCAGCCTGTCGGGTATCAATACCATCCTCGAGAACAAGTACTACGCCGACTGGTTCAACGAACAGGTTCTGGCACGTGGTGCGCGTTGCCTGGGTCGTGGCCTGTGGCAGGCCGGTGACCGTGGCCTGATTGACGGGCTGCTGGTGAACGGCAGTGCGCGTGTGGTGGGCATGGTTGCGGCCATCAGCCGTCACCTCCAGTCTGGCTACATTTATCACTATGCCTTTGCCATGATCATCGGCATCCTGGCGTTCTTAACCTTTTTTGTACTGACGGTTCAATGATGGCTAGCGATATGGCGTCTTCAACTACTCCTTGGCTCACACTGTCGATTTTCGTTCCGATCATCGCCGGCCTGATTGTGCTGCTGATCGGTCGTGACGACCGCAAGTGCCTGACGCGCTGGTTATCGTTGGCCGGTGCGGTGGTCAGCTTCCTGGTGACCTTGCCGCTGTATGCCGGTTTCAACAATGCTACAGCCGACATGCAGTTTGTCGAAAAGGCCCCCTGGATTGAAACCTTTGCAGTCAATTACCACTTGGGTATTGACGGCATTTCGTTGTGGTTTGTGCTGCTTACTGCCTTCATCACCATTATTGTGGTGCTGGCTGGCTGGGAAGTCATCCAGCAGAAAGTGGCCCAGTACATGGCATCGTTCCTGATCCTGTCAGGGTTGATGGTCGGGGTGTTCGCGGCACTTGATGGCATGCTGTTCTATGTGTTCTTCGAGGCCACGCTGATCCCGATGTACATCATCATTGGTGCCTGGGGCGGTCCAAATCGCGTGTATGCCGCGTTCAAGTTTTTCCTGTATACCCTGATGGGCTCTTTGCTGACACTGGTCGCTTTCCTGTACCTGTGGCATGCATCGGGTGGATCATTCGATATCCAGACCTGGCATGAACTGCCCCTGGCCTACACCCCGCAGGTGCTGGTGTTCATTGCCTTGCTGGCGGCGTTTGCGGTCAAGGTTCCCATGTGGCCGGTGCATACCTGGTTGCCCGACGCCCACGTTGAGGCGCCTACAGGGGGGTCGGTTGTGCTGGCCGCCATCATGCTCAAACTGGGGGCCTACGGTTTTCTGCGTTTTTCGTTGCCGATTGCGCCTGATGCGTCCCAAGGTCTGGCTGGCCTGATGATCGTCCTGTCGCTGGTTGCCGTTATTTATATTGGGCTGGTGGCCATTGTTCAAGACGACATGAAAAAGCTGGTGGCCTATTCATCTGTTGCGCACATGGGCTTTGTGACGCTCGGCTTCTTCATTTTCAACACCGCCGGGATGGAAGGTGCGATCGTCCAGATGGTGTCGCACGGGTTTGTATCCGGTGCCATGTTCCTGTGTATCGGCGTTTTGTACGACCGCATGCATACCCGTCGTATTGATGCTTACGGCGGTGTCGTCAATGTCATGCCGCGTTTTGTGACCTTTTTCGTCCTGTTTTCCATGGCCAATGCCGGCCTTCCGGCGACCAGCGGTTTTGTCGGCGAGTTTACCGTCATCATGGGTGCGGTTGAATACAACTTCTGGATCGGGTTACTGACGGCATCGGCCCTGATCTTCGGCGCGGCGTATTCGCTCTGGATGGTCAAACGGGTGGCTTTCGGCGACATCACCAATAACGAGGTCAAGGGGATGTCCGATCTGAATTCACGTGAATTCCTGATCATGGGCATCATGGCTATCGCGGTGCTGTACATGGGTATCTATCCCAAACCCTTTACTGACGTGATGCACGTATCGGTTCAGGCGCTGCTTGACCATGTTGCTGTTTCGAAACTGTAGGCCGGATCATGATGCAATACCAATTTCAATTCGCTATGGCACTGCCAGAAATCCTGCTGCTGGTTCTGGCTGTCCTGATCTTGTTGTTCGATGCCTTCAGCAAATCGACGGATCGTTCGTCCACGTTCTGGCTGACCTTGCTGACGCTGGCCGGAGTCACCGCCGTATCGGCGGTGCAATGGAACGCCGGGCTCGAAGGGGCAACCTTCAGTGGCCTTTACGTTGTTGACGACTTGTCGCACTTCCTGAAGATTACGTCGTACATTGCTGTCGCGGCTACACTGATTTACGGGCGCGAATATGCCGAGAAACGCGATATGTTGGCGCATGGCGGCGAATTTTATACCCTGACGCTGTTTGCCTTGCTGGGTCAAATGGTGATGATTTCAGCCGGCAGCCTGATCACGGTGTACCTGGGTATCGAATTGATGTCGTTTGCTCTTTATGCGCTCATTGCCTTGCGTCGCGACCATGTCAATGCGACCGAGTCAGCCATGAAGTATTTCGTACTGGGGTCATTGGCGTCAGGTATCTTGCTGTACGGCTTGTCGATGATTTACGGCGCCACTGGTTTCCTTGATCTTGCCGGTATTGCGCAAGTCATTGAATCGGAACAGGCCCAGCGCTTGCCGCTGGTGTTCGGTCTGGTGTTTGTGGTGGCGGGTCTGGCGTTCAAGCTGGGCGCGGTGCCGTTCCACATGTGGGTGCCCGATGTTTACCAGGGTGCACCGACGTCGGTTACCCTGATCGTGGGTGCGGCACCCAAGTTGGCCGCCTTTGCCATCATGATGCGCCTGCTGGTTGATGCCTTGCACGGTTTGTCATTCGACTGGCAGCCCATGCTGCTGATTCTGGCCGTATTGTCGCTGGCAGTTGGCAACCTGACCGCCATCGTACAGACCAACTTCAAGCGCATGCTGGCGTATTCCACGATCTCGCACATGGGGTTTGTATTCCTGGGCTTGTTGTCGGGTGTGGTCAAAGACCAGCCCATTGCCAGTGGCGCCTACGGTGCATCGTTGTTCTACATGGTGGTGTATGTATTGACGACCTTGGCATCATTTGGCGTGATTCTGGTGCTCAGTCGTCGCGGTTTTGAATGCGAAGAAATTTCTGATCTTAAAGGCCTTAACAAACGCAACCCTGTACTGGCCGGTGTCTTGTTGCTGACCATGTTTTCGCTGGCCGGCATTCCGCCGCTGGCGGGCTTCTATGCCAAACTCAGCGTTTTGCAGGCGTTGGTGGGTGCCGGGCTGGTCTGGCTGGCTGTTGTTGCCGTCATTTTTTCGCTGATCGGTGCGTTTTACTATTTGCGCGTGGTTAAAGTGGCTTACTTTGACGAGCCAGAAGGCGAAATTCATCCGCTCGAGTCCGGCGCCTTGTCGGGTAGCCTGATGTCCCTCAATGGTCTGGCACTGATTGGCCTGGGTATTTTGCCAGGTGGCCTGATGGCCTTGTGTGTGTCCGTCATCGACAACGCACTGGGTTTCTAGGCGGCTATGGATCAAACGCTGGCCATTGTCATTCTTGTTGCGCTGTCTCTCCTGACCGCCAATCTGCCGTTTGTGCTTGAGCGTCCGTTACTGGTGCTGCCTTGGGCCTCGCCAGGCGGACGCTTCTCAAGTGGCGCAGGCCGCTGGTTTGAATCATTCGCGTTTTTTGCGGTGCTGGCTGCATTGGCAACCGGCACACTGTGGTGGATTGGTCAGGGGTTGGTATCGCCTGCCGGCATGCTGGTCCGCGTGACCGTTATGGTAGTGCTGGTGGTTGTGCTGCTGTTATACCCGCAAATGGCGGCTCGCGATTCAGCCGAACGCGGTGGTCGTCACCAGGTAAAAACCTTTCTTGACCGCTTCGTTGAAGTGCTGGTGTTTTATGCCTTGGTGGGTGTGCTGGCCTTTGCATTTGAGGCCAGTATGGGGAATGTGTTTACCCAGGGCTGGGAATTCTATGCCATCACCCTGAGTCTTTTTTTGGTGATGGGCTACCCCGGGTATGTGTATCGCTATCTTATGCGCCACCGACCGGTGCGAACCAGTTAAGTACCGCGTCAAGGCCGCTGAAGCTGATGGCGTAGTTGGCTTGTTCGCGAACCACCGGTTTGGCGCGGTAGGCCACCGAATAGTGGGCTAATGACAGCATTTTCAGGTCATTGGCACCATCACCCATGGCAATGATCTGGGTTGTGTCGGCGCCCGTGCGACGGGCCAGGTCGGCCAGGTAGTCGGCCTTGCCTTGTGCATCCACAATGTCTCCCAGTACGCGGCCGGTCAAGCGGCCGTTTTCTATTTCCAGCGTATTGGCATGGGTTTCGTCCAGCCCCAGGCGGGCCTTGAGCCGTTCGGTATACAGGGTGAAACCACCCGAGACCAGCATGGTCTTGATGCCGGCGGCTTTAGCCGTCTGAATCAGTTTTTCAGCGCCGGCATTCAGGCGCAGGCGTTCGTTGTAGACGCGGTCCAGATCATCTACGGAAACCCCTTCCAGCAAGGCCACGCGCCGGCGCAGGCTTTCGGCGAAGTCCTTGATTTCGCCGCGCATGGCGGCCTCAGTAATGGCTGAAACTTCGACCTTGCGGCCAACCATATCGGCGATTTCATCGATGCATTCAATGTTGATCAGGGTCGAGTCCATGTCCATCGCCAAAACACGGCAGTGGGCCAGCGGCATGATGGATTCAAGGAATGCGGCATCAACACCCAGATCGTGGCAAACCGAGGCGACGTCCTGCCGGCTGGCCGAGTCAATATCGAGCAAAGTTGCCGCTGTACTGTTGATGGGGCGCACGCCCGAGGCATGCGCCAGGGCGGCAATTTTTTCGATGGTGACGGGCGTCAGGCCGGGGGCCTGCAATACAAGGTGTGTCATGACGTAATTGATCAGGTGAGTGTGAAAAATATCGTTGCGTCGTCAAGCGGGTGCGTTGATAAGACACGCCGTCGCCTTAGTGCAAAGAGCGCATGATGCCACGGATGGCGTTAACGCGGGTTGTCAGAGGGTTGGTGAGTTCTTTCGTCGTGTTGCCCGCCGGTTTGAATTCAACTTTAAGTTTGTCCTGGCCGGCCAGCTTGACGTTGCGTTGTGTCTGCACCAGCTGGATGATGCGCAGCGGGTCGACATTGGGTTTGGCCGAGAACTGGATCAGGGCCGAGGCTTCGCTGGCATCGATCTTGACGATGCCCAAAGGTTCGGCTTCAAGGCGCAACCGGTGCGTCGCCAGCAGCGTCTGGGCGGCTTCGGGTAGTTTTCCGTAGCGGTCAATCAGTTCTTCCTGAAGCCGGATCAGGTCATCTTCATGCGACGCGTTCGACATTTTCTTGTACAGGCCCAGACGCGCATGCACGTCAGGGCAGTAGTCTGACGGCAAGAGGGCAGGGGTGTGCAGGTTGACTTCGCATTTGGCATTGAAGGGTGAGTCAAGATCGGGCTCTTCGCCGGCTTTCAGCGCCTTGACCGCCGTATTCAGCATTTCGGAATACATCGAAAAACCGATTTCATGAATGTTGCCCGACTGCGATTCACCCAGAACCTCTCCGGTGCCGCGGATTTCCAGATCGTGCATGGCCAGGAAAAAGCCGGCGCCCAGGTCTTCCATGGCTTGAATGGCCTCGAGCCGCTTCTTGGCGTTGCTGGTGATGGCGTCTTCGCCGGGTGTGAGCAGATAGGCATACGCCTGGTGGTGCGAACGGCCAACTCGTCCGCGTAACTGGTGCAATTGGGCCAGACCCAGACGGTCGGCCCGGTGAATGACAATGGTGTTGGCGGTGGGCACATCAATACCGGTTTCAATAATGGTGGTACACAGCAGCACATTGAAGCGTTGCTGGTAAAACCCTTTCATGACCTGTTCCAGTTCGCGCTCGGCCATTTGGCCATGCGCCACAGCGATACGGGCTTCAGGAACCAGTTCCTCAAGGCGGGCCCGGCGGTTGTGAATGGTTTCCACTTCGTTATGCAGGAAGTAGACCTGCCCGCCGCGCTTGAGTTCGCGCAGCAAGGCTTCACGGATGGTGCTGCCGTCTTCGCGGCGCACGAATGTCTTGATGGCCAGACGCTTCTGAGGTGCGGTGGCAATGACGGAAAAGTCTCGGATGCCTTCCAGCGACATGCCAAGAGTGCGGGGAATCGGCGTTGCCGTGAGTGTCAGGACGTCCACTTCGGCACGCAAGGCTTTCAGGGCCTCTTTCTGGCGAACCCCAAAGCGGTGCTCTTCGTCGATGATGACCAGACCCAGGCGCTTGAAGTTGACGTCCTTGGACAGAATTTTATGGGTGCCAATGACAATGTCGACGGTGCCATCGGCCAGCCCGGCAATGGCGGCGCTGATGTCTTTGCTGGAACGGAATCGTGACAGTTCAACCACCTTGACCGGCCAGTCCGCGAAGCGGTCGGAAAAGGTCTGGGCATGTTGTTCAGCCAGCAGGGTGGTCGGGCACAACAAGGCAACCTGCTTGCCATTGGCTACCGCCAGAAAAGCCGCGCGCAGGGCCACTTCGGTTTTCCCGAAACCGACGTCGCCGCAGACCAGTCGATCCATGGGCCGCCCGGACGTCATGTCGCTGATCACGGCCTCGATAGCCGATGCCTGATCGGGTGTTTCTTCGAAGCCGAAGCCCTCGGCGAAGGCCTGATAATCGTTCAAGGGCAGCTTGAAGGCATAGCCTTCACGGGCTTCACGCATGGCATACAGGGCCAGCAGTTCGGCGGCCGCATCACGTACCTGTTTGGCCGCCTTGCGACGGGCCTTGTCCCATTGGCCTGAGCCCAGCTGGTGCAGCGGCGCTGCATCGGGGTCGGCGCCGCTGTAACGGGCAATCAGGTGCAGTTGCGATACCGGTACATACAACGTGCTGCCCGTGGCGTATTCAAGGTGAAGGAACTCCATCTTGCCTTCGCCCAGGTCCATGTCGACAAGACCGTGGTAACGACCGATGCCATGCTGGACGTGCACTACCGGGTCGCCTTCGCGCAGCTCGGACAAGTCGCGTACCATGGCCTCGGCATTGCTGCCCTCGGTGTTGCGCCGGGCGCCGCGCCGGGGCGCATGGGCAACGGCGGGATACAGGTCGTTTTCGGTCAGCAGTGTGATGTTCAGTGCGGGTATTGAAAACCCGGTGGTCAGCGGCGCTGTGGTAATGCTGAAATGGCCGGGCCTTGCCAGCGCATCATGCAGACTGTCGGCACCGGCTTCGGGTTGAAGATCAAACTCGGACAGCATCTGCAGCAAGGTTTCGCGTCGCCCGGCCGAGTCGGCGCACAGAATCACATGGCTGGCTGCGTCGTTGACCAGGGTGCGCAGTTTGGCGATGGGGTCATCGGCACGACGCGCGATGGCGACCTCGGGTGCCGTGCCAAAATCAGGGTGGTCTCCGCTGGGTGTGAGTGTCAGGCGGGCAAATTGTTTAAGGTGATTGAACAGGGCGTCAGCACCCAGAAACAGCGTTTCCGGCGGCAATACCGGACGTTCGCGATCACTTTTCAAAAACTGGTAACGGCTTTGTGTATCACCGGTGAAATGCTGGATGGCGCCTTCAATATCACCCAGTGTTACGGTCAGTGTGCCTGCCTTGAGGTAATCGAACAGAGTGGCGGTTTCGTCGAAAAATAACGGCAGGTAGTACTCGACACCGGCAAAGGCGATGCCGTTGCCAATGTCTTTGTAGGGCAGGGCTTTTGACGGGTCACCCTCAAAGACTTCGCGAAAACGGGCCCGGAACCGGGTGCGGGCAGCCTCGTCCATGGGGAATTCACGACCAGGCAGCAACCGGACTTCGCGTACCGGATAAATGCTGCGCTGGGTATCGACATCAAAACTGCGGATGCTTTCAATTTCGTTGTCGAAAAGGTCAAGCCGGTAGGGTACGGCCGACCCCATTGGAAACAGGTCGATCAGGCCGCCACGGATGCAGAACTCGCCCGGAGCGGTCACTTGCGTGACGTGGCTGTAGTTGGCCAGCGTCAGTTGCTGGCGCAGGCTTTCTTCATCCAGCGTATCGCCCTGTTTGAATGAGAACGTGTAGGCAGCCAGAAACGATGGGGGGGCAAGACGGTAAAGTGCGGTGCTGACCGGCACCGTGACAACGTCTACGGCACTGTTCATCAGTGCGTGCAGTGTTTCCAGCCGTTCCGAGATCAGGTCCTGGTGCGGCGAAAAGCTGTCATAAGGCAAGGTTTCCCAATCGGGCAATTGCCGTACCTGAAGCCTGGGTGAAAACCGGCTGATTTCCTCGGCCAGACGCTGTGCGGCCAGCGGGTCGGCACACAAGACCAGCAGGGGCTTGCCCGAGGCCCGGGCCAGATCAGCCAGCAGCCACGCGTCACCCGACCCGGGAGGGGACGGGACGGCGTATCGTTGGCCAGGTTTAAGGGCATTGAGCAATGCGGCTGTGCCCGGCAGGGGGGCAAGGGCATCTGCGCCCTGAGCGGTAAGGTTTAATGTCGACATCGTGCTGGTCATTATAAAATCTCTTTCTTATGTCAAAAAAGATAATTGCCATCGTACCGGCCGCCGGTGTCGGTCAGCGTGCCTTGACCGGGACTACCTCCCTTGCCAAGCAATATCGTCTGCTGAACGGCAGGCCGATGTTGCGCTGGACCGTCGAAGCGTTGCTGGCTGACTCGCGCATTGAGCAGGTCCGGGTTGCGGTTTCACCGTCCGACACGCAAGCCGTCAATGTGCTGGCCGGTCTGGCCAGAACCGTGTGTCGTCCGTGTGGCGGTGAAACACGCGCTCATACGGTATTGGGTGCCCTGCGCGATGCCGCGTTGCCGGCCGATGCCCTGGTTCTGGTGCATGACGCTGCCCGGCCGGGCTTGCCGCTGGCGGCCCTGTCGCGCCTGATCGATACCTGTCTGGACGACCCGGTGGGCGGCTTGCTGGCTCAGCCGGTGCCGGATACCGTCAAGCAGGGTGGGCTGCAGGTGGGTGAAGATCGGGTCGCTGTTGTCAAAACCGTGTCGCGCGACGGGTTGTGGCTGGCGCAGACGCCTCAGATGTTTCCTGCGGGCCTGTTGCAGAACGCGATTGAGTCTGCCCTTGAACAGGGGGGCGTCGTTACCGATGAGGCTTCGGCCATTGAGCTTATGGGGCTGGCTCCCCGGCTGGTCACCGGCTCGATGCGCAATTTCAAGGTAACCTGGCCCGAAGATTTTGAACTTATGGAAAAATGGTTATGACGTTACCTTTTCGTGTCGGGCAGGGGTTCGATGTGCATGCCCTGGTCGAAGGCCGCCCGTTAATCATCGGCGGCGTTACCATCGACTGGCCCCGAGGTTTGGCCGGTCATTCCGATGCCGATGTGCTTTTGCATGCGATCACGGATGCCTTGCTGGGCGGGGCAGGCCTGGGCGACATCGGTCGCCATTTTCCGGACACCGATCCGGCCTTCAAGGGGGCCGACAGTCGCGTGTTGCTGCGCGAAGCCTATGCCCGTGTCAGAGCGGCGGGTTGGCAGGTGGGCAACATCGACGCGACGATTCATGCCCAGGCACCCAAGATGTCTCCGCATATTGCGCCGATGGTGGCTACCATTGCCGCTGACCTGGGGGTGGATGCCGGCCGGGTGAATGTGAAGGCAAAAACCAATGAAGGTCTTGGTCATCTGGGCCGTAGCGAGGGCATTGCGGCGACAGTGATTGCCTTGCTTTTGCCGTTCGCGTGATTGTTTATCAAACCTTGGGCAGCTCGATACGGGCCAGCAGCCCGTTGGGTGAACGCGGCAACATTTTCAGCTTGCCGCCCACATGGCCCAGCAAACGCTCGACAATCGCCAGGCCCAGCCCGGCACCGCTCACGCCGGTTCGTGCGGTTTCGCCCCGCGAGAACGGGCGCAGCAAGCGCTGTACCTCAGAGGGTGCAATACCCGATCCTCGATCGGCCACTTCAATGATGACCTTGTCATTTTCCAGCCGCGCGTTCAGGTCGATGAAGCACGTACCGTCAATGGGAGAGCGCCCATAGCGGCGGGCGTTTTCGATCAGGTTGCCAACAATGCGTTTCAGGTCGATGGCCGTGATGCGGGCTTTGAGGTTCGGAGAAATATCGGCATTCAGGTGCCCGTTCAACGATTCGGTGTGCGCTTTTTCACGATCGTAAAGATCTTCGAGGGCCTGGGTAATGTCAATGCCGATTTCCGGCGGCGATGTCGCCGGGCGAGCATATTCCATGAGTTGGCCGATGGTGTAGTCAATTTGAGCCAG
The DNA here is from genome assembly GCA_012744285.1 of Alcaligenaceae bacterium. Lineage (GTDB taxonomy): Bacteria > Pseudomonadota > Gammaproteobacteria > Burkholderiales > Burkholderiaceae_B > Neopusillimonas > Neopusillimonas aromaticivorans. Next base: position 12,901 of record JAAYID010000038.1, on the reverse strand, counting down.
GTCCTGATCAATGGCCTGGCGTGTGTCGTCGCTGACATTGCTCATTTCGATTTCAAGACGCATCCGGGCCAGCGGTGTCCGCAGGTCATGGGAAATGCCGGCCAGCATGATTTCCCGGTCAGCTTCGGTCTGACGCAGGTCTTTGGTCATGCGATTGAACGCGATGTTGATTTCCTTGATCTCGGCAGGCCCTTCTTCAGGCAGAGGAGAGGGGATTTCACCGCGTGAGAGTTGCTGCGTGACACGCGCCAGCTGAGCCAGGGGTCGGTTCACGAACCGCGCACTGGCCGCAGACCCTACCAGGGCCAGCAAAAGGGCGGTGACCCCCCACCAGAACCATTCGACGCCAACCACCAGGCCCAGTTGTTCGCGGTCAAAAACCAGCCAGAATCGTTCGTCTTCGATTTCGAAACTGATCCAGACCCCCGGCATGCCATTGACAGACCACATGATCAGTACGCCGGTGCCCAGACGATTCTTGATTTCGGCGGTAACGTGGTTCCAGTAGTTGGAGTTGGGCAGAGGTTCAAGGGTGTCAGTGGGCTCGCGCGGCTGGATACGCAGACTGTCTTTGGTGGCCAGATCAAGCAGCAGGTCGGTACGGGTGTCTGGCGACGCGTGGATGAGAGCGGAGCGCGTGATACTGAGCGACGTGCTGACCCGTTGTGCCATCTGGATGGCGCGCGGGCCTTCTTCCATACTGAAAAAGACTTCGAGCCAGGCACCCAGGCTCACAATCATGAGAACGCCCAGCAATAAAAAAGACCGGCTGAACAGGCCCAGCCGGACTTTTGACTGCAGGGTTTCGTAGTGGCGCCGAACAAAGGACATGCCGATTCAGCGCCTGCCCGCCGGTTTAGTTGCCGCCATCGGGAATGAAAACATACCCCAGGCCCCAGACGGTCTGGATATAGACGGGCTTGGACGGATTGGGTTCGATAAGCTTGCGCAGTCGTGAGATTTGTACATCGAGGCTGCGGTCGAAGGCCTCGTATTCACGGCCACGGGCCAGTTCCATGAGCTTGTCGCGTGACAAGGGGATTTTTGGATGGCGTGCAAAAACCTTGAGCACCGAGAATTCGCCCGTGGTGATAGGCACGACTTCGTTATCACGGGTGAGGGTACGCGTCGACAGGTTGAGAACATAGGGGCCGAATTCGACCGATTCGTTTTCCTGGCTGGGGGCACCGGGGTGTTCTTCGGTGCCGCGGCGACGCAAGATGGCATTGACCCGAGCCAGCAGTTCGCGGGGGTTGAAGGGCTTGGACAGGTAATCGTCGGCACCCATTTCGAGACCCACGATACGGTCAATTTCTTCGGCCTTTGCGGTGAGCATGATGATGGGTGTGTTGTCGTGGCTGCCTCGCAGGCGACGGCAGATTGACAACCCGTCTTCGCCAGGCAGCATCAGGTCGAGTACCAGTAGATCGAAATGTTCACGTTGCCATAGCTTGGACATTTCTTTGCCGTCTTCGGCAACGAAGACATTGAAGCCTTGTTCGGTAAGGTAGCGGCGCAGCAGGTCGCGCAAGCGGGGGTCGTCGTCGACCACAAGGATTTTGCGTGTTGGAGGCGGAGTATGAGTATTCATGGTCGAAAATGTAACAGGCCTGGTTGAGGCCGTGAAGAGGCCGGTAGCAAGATCTTACACATTAAGGAATTGGTAGAAACGCGGTTTACATCTTTACCAGCATGACACATGTCAACCGCCTTGGCGGGAGTGTGCACAGATTAGCATTATGATTGTCATTCGCACAGGGGTTTTTTTGGCCACCGGACAAATGTCCGGGGCACAGGCGGCTTAAAATGCCGTTATGGACCAACATATCATTGCTTTCGAAACATCATCGCGTATTTGCGATGTGGCTTTACTGTCAGTCGTGCAGGGGCAGGAACGTGTGCTTGTGCTCAGTCACGACGAGACTTCCGAACATGCCGAACGTTTGTTGCCGATGGCCGATCAGCTGCTCGTGCAGGCGGGTATACGGCGTACCGATTTATCGGCGATAGCCTTTGGTCAGGGCCCCGGGGGTTTTACCGGGTTGCGCGTTGCATGCGGGGTTGCGCAGGGGATGGCCTTTGCGTTGAATCTGCCCGTTGTGCCCGTGCCTTCATTACTGGCCGCTGCGTCATGCGAAAAGCATAATGACGTTATTCGGGTGGTTGTTCAAGACGCCCGCATGCACGAAGTTTATGTGGCCGCGTTTCGGGTTGCCTCCGATGGGTCGGGGGCCGTATCGCCGTTGCTTGATGCCTGTCTGGTGGGGGTGGACGACTTTTCCGTCTGGCTGGGGCAAACGGCCCGGCGCTGGCAAGCCTCAGGGCAATCGGGGTCTGTCGCCATAGTGGGCGATGCCCTGGTGGCGTATCCCGGCGTGGTTGCACAGACTCAAATCATGCTGGCCGACGGCTCCAGGCCATTGCGTATGGGTGGCCCGGTCCGTGCCACTGCTGAAGGGGTGGCACGCCTGGCACGAGGGTTGCTGGTGGACGGGGCTGCGGTTGCTCCATCTGCCGCTGCCCCGTTGTATGTCCGCGATAAGGTTGCGTTTACCACCCACGAGCGTGCGCAGGGGCAGGGGGGCAATCCCAAGGCGCAAGTGGCAATTACCATTGTGGCCATGGCCCGTGAGCATCTTGATGCGGTGGCGGGGCTTGAGGCCCGGGTGCAGTCACACCCCTGGACGCGCGGTAATTTTGCGGATGCGCTTGACGCCGGCTATAGCGCATGGGTTGCGTTACGCGAGGGGCAGGTTGCCGGTTTTTGTGTGGTACAGCCGGCACCAGATGTAGCACATTTGCTCGTTATTGCCGTTGACCCTGAAAGCCAGCGTGGGGGCCTGGGGTATCGTCTGCTGCGTCAGGCTGAAGCGGTTGCGCGTCAGCTGGGCCTGCCGGCGTTGTTGCTTGAGGTTCGTCCGTCCAATCATGCCGCGGTTACGTTTTACACGAACCGGGGCTTTCATCAGATCGGCTTGCGCAAGGGGTATTACCCGGCGGCCCACAGTCAGCGGGAAGATGCGCTGGTTCTGCAAAAAAATCTTGACGGGGGCGCTCAATGACATCAGGGCAGGTAGCTGTCAGTCGGGCCCAACTGGCCTGGTTGACCGAGCTGGGCATTGATCGCAAGTTGCTGGCCAGCATTGCTGATACGACGTCACTGTTTACGGTACCTCCGGCGCCCGCTATCGCACCGGCCGCACGGGCGGGGCTGAAGCCTGGTGCGGCGTTGGCTCCGACGCGTGGCTCAGCCCCTGCATCGGATCAGGCTGCCGCCCCTGCGCGTGTCAGCCCGACTTCACGTCCGATTCCGCCCGATGCACAACCCGCTCAGGTCATCCCCGTCGTGCGTCAGCCTTTGCCAGATAACCTGACGGCTCTGGCCGAGAGCGTGGCGCAATGCCAGGCCTGCGGCTTGCATGCCGTGAGGCACCAGACCGTGTTTGGGGACGGCGTGGCACAGGCACCAGACTGGATGGTTATTGGTGAGGTACCGGGTGATCACGATGATCATTTGGGGTTGCCATTTCAGGGCAAGGCCGGCGAGCTGCTGAATCACATGCTGGTTGCCGCCGGCATTTTGCCGTCTGCCACGTTGTTTTATACCAACCTGCTGAAATGCCGTCCAAAGGGCGCACGTGCGCCAAAGCCTGAAGAAATCGAGGCCTGTCTGCCCTTTTTGCGTCAGCAAATTGCCCTGGTCAGGCCGGCGGGCTTGCTGGTGCTGGGCTGGCAGGCGGCGCAGGCGTTGTTGGGCCAGCGGGCCAGTCTTGACCGGCTGCGCGGGCAGGTGCACCGGTATCACGATGCGGGTCTGGATATCCCGTTGGTGGTCACCCACCACCCGGCATCGTTGATGTTGCGTGGTCATTTCAAGGCGGCTGCCTGGCAAGATCTGCACTTGGCGCGCCAGGCCTTGTTGTCGCTACCTTAGTGCAAGGCCTGACCGTGGCCGTGTTGACCGATCTGGTCTTGCAGTGAGGGGTCGCGCTGGTGATTGAGCTTGTTCCAGCGCATGAACACAAGCATCAGGCTGGACACCAGCACGCCAAAGATCACGATAATGATATTGATTGGCAGGCTGAGCCAGAGCATCAGGCTGTAGACGGCCAGCATCAACAGAATGTTCAATTGTTCGTTGAAGTTCTGTACGGCAATCGAGTGGCCCGCTGACAATAACACGTGCCCGCGGTGCTGCAACATGGCATTCATGGGCACGACAAAGAACCCTGACAAACCGCCAATCAGCATCAGAAGGGCATAGACGGCCCAAGGTTCGTAGACCAGTGGCATGAGTAAAACGGTGAAGCCCATGAATACACCCAGCGGCAGAACCTTCAGTGCCTTTTTCAAGGGTACACGGCCTGCCAGCACGGCCCCGACGATAGTTCCCAACGCGGCAACCCCCATCAGTACCGAGGCCTGGTCAAGCCGGTAGCCCAGGTGTTGGGCCCCCCATTCAATCAGGATAAGTTGCAGGGTGGCGCCGGCGCCCCAGAACAGGGTGGTGACGGCCAGAGAAATTTGTCCGAGCTTGTCATGCCACAGTGTCTTGACGTAGTAAGTGAATTCGCGAACGAGCTTGACCGGGTTGGTTTGTTGTTTCGGGTAGCTGACATGGGTGGGTGGGATCAGCAGGGTGCAGCCGGCCGCAAGCAGATACACGAAACCGATAATGAAAATGGCGGCTTCGGCCCGGTTATCGACGACGGCACCTACCCAGGGGTTTGACAGAAGGGCTTGCGAGACAGACGGATTGATCAGAACCCCGCCTACGACGGTGCCGAAAATAATGGAGAGCACCGTCAGGCCCTCGATCCAGCTGTTGCCTTTGACCAGTTGGTCGGGTGGCAGCATTTCGGTGACGATGCCATATTTTGCGGGGGAGTAAGCGGCTGCGCCGATACCCACCAGCGCATACGCTGCAAAAATCAGGCCCAGTTGACCCGTGGTGCCAAAACCGAGGCTGGCGTAGCAGAACATTAGTACGCAGCCGGCCAGTTTTACGGCGTTGGTCATGAACATGACCTTGCCTTTGGGGAATGAGTCGGCGAACGCACCGACAAAAGCAGCCAGCAAAACATACGCCAGTGCAAACCACCATTTCATCATGGGGGCCATCCAGTCGGGGCCGTGCAGGTCGGCAATTAAAGCGATGGCGGCAATCAGCAGGGCGTTGTCCGCGAGTGACGACAGCGCCTGGGCGGTCATGACCAGATAGAAGCCTTTCTTCAACTTGGATCCCGGTGGAGTTAGTGTTGCATCTGTTAACGTTGGTTTTATTAACGTTGCATTTATTTTAAGGAATTTTTAAGGTTCGGAAATAAACGCGGGTGGACAAGTATAGCTTCAGCCATTGTCGCTGCGGCGCTGGGGTATCATTAGGGCTTGAATTTTTTTGCCAGCGCTGCGCCTTTTTTCTCTTCACTGTGCGTCTTACCCAGATAAAACTTGCCGGCTTCAAATCCTTTGTCGAGCCAACAGTTATTCCTACGCCCAGCCAATTGGTTGGCGTGGTGGGGCCGAACGGCTGCGGCAAGTCGAACATCATTGATGCCGTGCGTTGGGTGCTGGGTGAAACCCGTGCCTCAGAGTTGCGTGGTGAGTCCATGCAAGATGTCATTTTCAATGGGTCCGGCCAACGCAAGCCAGCGGCCAGGGCATCGGTTGAACTGGTCTTCGATAACTCAGAGGGTCGGGCCGTAGGGCAATGGAGCGTTTATTCCGAAATTGCCGTACGCCGGGTGCTTACCCGTGACGGCACCAGCAGCTATTTCGTCAACAATCAGCAGGTACGCCGACGGGATATCCACGATATTTTTCTGGGGACCGGGCTGGGTTCGCGTGGCTACGCCATTATTGGTCAAGGCATGATCAATCGCCTCATCGAGGCGCGTCCGGAAGAGCTCAGGGTTTACCTCGAGGAAGCTGCCGGTGTTTCACGTTACAAGGAACGACGTCGGGAAACCGAGAATCGGTTAGGTGACACCCGTGAAAATCTGAATCGGGTAGACGATATTTTGCGTGAACTCGATGGTCAGTTGCAGCGCCTTGAGGCCCAGGCCGAGGTGGCTGCCCGCTATCGCGCCTTGCAGGCCGAAGGTGAGCAGAAGCAGCAAGCGTTGTGGTTGTTGAAAGAAGAAAATGCACGTGGCGATCAAAAGTCCCGTTTTCTGGCGATTGAGCAGGCACAAACCGAGCTCGAGGCCGCCGTGGCCGGGTTACGACATCTTGAGGCCGATCTCGAGTCTCGTCGCCAGGCGCATTATCAGGCCGGTGATCGCGTTCATGCCGCCCAGGGGCGCTTGTTCGAGGCCGGTGCCCTGGTCAGTCGCCTTGAGGCTGAAATTCGCCATGTGGTTGATTCTCGTTCGCGTGTTCAGGCGCGCCGTGCGCAATTGCAAAGCCAGCAACTTGAGTGGCAAGAGCAAAGTACCCATTGTGCGGACCAGATTGCACAAACCGTGGAAGATCTTGAAATCATCAAGGGACAGTCGGAAGATTTGCTTGAGCAGCTTGACCAGGCAAACGAACGGCTTCCCGCCATCGATATCCGCGTGCGTACGGCCAGTGCGTCTCGTGATGAAATGCGCACCGTTTTGTCGCGGGTTGAACAAAGTCTGGCGCTGGTCGCCCAAACCCAGCGCGATGCCGACCGCCAAATCGATTCCTTGCGTCAGCGTCGAGAGCGCCTCGAGCACGAGTTGCGTGAACTGAACCCGCCGGATCCTTCCGGGATCGACCGCTTGTCCGGTGAGCTTGAACTGTTGCAAGGCCAGCTTGAGGAGGCCCAGGGGCAGGTTGTGTCGCTCGAAGAGCAGCAGCCGGCACTTGAGGATCAGCGCCAACGTGCCCAGGCCGAAGCCCGGCAAGAGTCGGCGGCGGTGGCCCGTCTTGAGGCGCGTTTGCTTGCCTTGGTGAAGCTGCAGGACGATGTTCAGAAACAAGGCACCTTGCAGCCCTGGCTCGCAAAGCATGAGCTGACTTCCCTGGCACGATTGTGGCAACATGTGCATATTCAGGCTGGCTGGGAGCCGGCGCTCGAAGCGGTGCTGCGCGAATGTCTGGCGGGCCTCGAGGTGCGGCATCTCGAAAATGCCCGTGCTTTTGTACAAGATCCACCGCCGGCCCGGCTGGCGTTTTATCAACGTCCCGTTGCCGGCCCTGCTGTCGCAGCGCCGCATGGTCTGCAACCCGTGGCCGCATTGCTCAAGCTGTCAGATCCCGATTTGAGGACGTTGCTGGAGCACTGGCTGTCCGGGGTGTATTGGGCCGACGACCTCAATCAGGCGCTGGCCCGTCGCAGCGAATTGCCGCCAGGCGCGGTTTTTGTTGTTCGCGAGGGCCATCTGGTGGATGCGCATAGTGTGCGTTTTTACGCGCCTGACTCAGAACAATCCGGTTTGTTGGCTCGACAGCAGGAAATCGAGTATCTGCAGCGCGAGATCAAGGCCCAGCAACTGATTGCCGATCAGGCCACAGGGGCCGTGGCGCGTGCCGAATTGGCCTGGCAGGGCGTTGCGCAGGCGATGGGGCCGGCACGCACGCGTGTGTCTGAACTCACACGCCGCGCACATGATGTTCAGTTGACCTTGTCCCGATTGCAGCAACAGGCTGAACAATCCGGTCAGCGGGCCGTGCGCATACATCAGGAAGTGACCGAAATCGAGGCCCAGGTCACCGTACTTAAAGAAACGCGTGAAGAAGCGGAAGCCCGTTTTGAAACGCTTGACCTTGAACTGGCCGATATTCAGGGTTGTTTCGCCGACGCCGAACTCTCCGGTGAACGTCTGGCGCAGGAAGCCGAGCAGGCGCGTCAGGCTGTGCGTGATCTGGAACGACGGTTGCATGAGCACCAGTTTTCGGAACGCTCGGCGCAGTCCCGTCTCGCCGATTTGCAACGTAATCTTCAGCTGGCCCAAGAGCAGGTGCGTCGAGCGTCCGATGAGCTCGAGTCCTTGCAGGGTGAGTTGTTTGAACTGGATGCCTCTGCCGCTCAGGCCGGCTTGCAAGACGCTCTGGAACAACGTGCGGTGTGCGAGACAGATCTGGCCCAGGCGCGCATTGAGCTGGATAATCTGGCCGCGTCGCTACGTGACATTGACGAGCAGCGCTCGACGAATGAACGTTCGCTTGAGCCTTTGCGGGCCCGCATTACCGAGCTGCAGCTTCAAGAGCAGGCGGCGCGTCTTACCGTTGAGCAGTATTCCGAGCAGCTGGATGCGCGTCAGGTCAATCGCGATGCCTTGCGGCAGTTTCTGGCAACGCAACCTGAGACATGGCAGCGGGTGGGTTGGTTACAATCAGAAGTGCAGCGCATTTCGCGTGACATTGAGGCGTTGGGTGCGGTGAATCTGGCGGCCCTCGACGAACTGAATCAGGCCCGGCAGCGGAAAGATTACCTTGATGCCCAGCATGCTGATTTGTGTCGAGCCATTGAGACGCTTGAAGATGCGATTCGTAAAATTGACAAAGAAACCCGCGAGCTGTTGCAAGAGACATTCGACACGGTGAATCATCATTTTGGCGAATTGTTTCCCCGCTTGTTCGGGGGTGGAGAAGCCAAGCTGATCATCACCGGCGAAGAAATTCTCGATGCCGGGGTTCAGGTCATGGCCCAGCCGCCGGGCAAGCGCAACAGCACCATTCACCTGTTGTCGGGCGGGGAAAAAGCACTGACGGCAACGGCATTGGTGTTTGCCTTGTTCAAGTTGAATCCGGCACCGTTCTGTTTGCTTGACGAAGTTGATGCGCCGCTCGATGATGCCAACACCGAACGTTACGCCAATCTGGTCGGCAGTATGGCCGATCAGACGCAGTTTTTATTTATTTCTCACAACAAGATTGCCATGCAGATGGCGCGTCAGCTGATCGGGGTTACCATGCAAGAGCAGGGTGTGTCGCGTATTGTGGCGGTCGACATCGAGTCGGCATTGCAGCTGGCGCAGGCATGATGATCAGGAATCGGGGCCGCATGGCGGGGTTACAGGCATGAGTGATTTACAAATCGGGCTGATTGCCCTGGGCGTTGTGATTCTTCTGGGCGTGCTCGCCTACAACTGGTGGCAAGACCGCCGGGTCAGGCGGCAGATGCAGGCGCAGTTTCCGCCTACCGATGAAGATCCGCTGCTTGGCGGTCTGGCGCCCCCGGGCGGTGCCCGCAAAGAGCCGGGGTTGACGACGATCTTGCCGCCAGTTGCAGGTTTCGCGACCACAGAAGCCGATAATGCCAATGACGATCCCGCCGAGGAAGTTGATGCGGTTTGCGAAGCAGTGATCGATATAGTGTTTACGTTGCCGGTTCCTGTGGGTCAGCTGGCCGAAGCCCTGTCGGCGCTGGTGCCCGCGACGGGAAAACCGGTTCGTTACTTTTGCGAATTGCCCTCTGGTCGCCATTGTGCCGGGCTGCCGGCCGGGGAAAGCTGCTGTGCCTTGCAGATTGCCGTACTGAAAGCCAATCGCAGTGGGGCCCTGTCCGCCATCGAATGGTCGACGTTCTGGACCGCCGCGCAAAGTGTGGCTGAACGGTTTGACGGTTCGGTTGAGGGGCCTGAACAAGACGAGGTGGTTGAGCAGGCTCAGGCCCTTGACACCCTGTGTGCGGGGCTTGATGCGCAAGTGGGGCTTGCCTTGCAGCTGTCCCGGCCGCAGTCTGCGGACGCGTTGCGTGACACCCTTACTGACGCGGGGTTTGTTCGTGTCGGACGCCACATGGCCTGGGTGGCTGAAACCGGCGCTGCACGTTTTACCTTGCTTTTTGACGGCCAGGCCGTACCCGAGTCCAGTGGTGCCGAAGTCAGCCGGCTTGATCTGTTGCTTGATTTGCCCAACACCCCGGCTGATCATCAGGCGTTCAGTCGTATGGCCAGTGTGGGTCGTGATCTGGCCCAGCGTCTCGATGCGGTGCTGGTTGACGATCAGGGGCGTTCTGTTGCCCAGGCGTCCGACACCACGATCGACAAGCAGTTGGCCGCGCTGTACGATCAATTGGTTCAGGCGGGTTTTGAGCCGGGCTCAGTGCGTGCATCCAGGTTGTTTTCATGACGGCTGTGACGCAAATTCCTGCTGAGGTCATACGGCAGGTCGAAGGCTTGCGCCATGAAATCAACGCGCACAATACGCGGTATTACGTTTACGATGCCCCCATTGTTTCCGATGCCGAATATGACCGCCTGATGGCGCAATTGCTGGCGCTTGAGGCACAGTACCCATCGCTTGTGTCACCCTTGTCGCCAACGCAGCGGGTAGGCGGTGCTCCTGTGGCGGCGTTTGACACGGTGCGTCATGTGGTCCCGATGCTTTCGCTGGATAACGGTTTTGATGCCGATGATGTCCGTGCGTTTGACCGGCGCGTGACGGAAGGCCTGCGTGACAGCGGCTTGCTGGGCGCGGCAGACAAAGTGGCCTATCTGGCCGAATACAAATTTGACGGGTTGGCCGTTTCATTGCGTTACGAGCGTGGGCAGCTGGTGCAGGCGGCTACGCGTGGCGATGGCCAGCAAGGGGAAGATGTCACCCACAATATTCGTACCTTGCGTTCAGTGCCTCTTGAGCTCAAGGCCGGAGCACCCGAGGTACTCGAAGTGCGTGGTGAGGTGTTCATCAATATCCGTGATTTTGAACGCCTCAACCAGGCCCAGCAAGGGCGCGGTGAAAAGATCTTCGTGAACCCGCGTAACGCGGCGGCGGGCAGTTTGCGCCAGCTCGATCCACGCATTGCGGCCAAGCGTCCGTTACGGTTCTTTGCTTACGGTTGGGGTGACCTGACCACATCGCCGCTGCCCGAGCAATCGGGGATGCTCGACTGGCTGGAGTCGCTGGGGTTGCCTGTCAATCCCGATCGTCGTGTTGTCAAGGGCGCCGAAGGTCTGTTGTCATTTTACGAGCAGGTGGGCGAGCGTCGCACCCAGCTGCCCTTTGACATCGATGGCGTGGTTTACAAGGTCAACAGTTTGCGTGGGCAGGACGTGCTGGGGTTTGTCGCACGAGCCCCCCGGTTTGCACTGGCTCACAAGTTTCCTGCGCAAGAGGAAACCACGACCTTGCTGGGTATCGACATCCAGGTTGGGCGTACCGGTGCAATAACGCCTGTGGCACGACTCAAACCCGTGTTTGTGGGTGGGGTAACGGTGACCAACGCCACACTGCACAATGAGGATGAGATCCGTCGTAAAGATGTTCGTATTGGCGATACGGTGATTGTGCGTCGTGCGGGTGATGTCATTCCCGAGGTGGTTGGCCCCATCATTGAGCGTCGGCCGGACAGTACGGTACTGTTTCAGATGCCGACTCAGTGTCCGGTCTGTGGTTCGGCGATCCATCGCGCTGAAGATGAAGCGATTTCACGCTGCACCGGCGGCTTGTTCTGTGCCGCCCAGCGCAAGCAGAGCCTGCTGCATGCAGCAGGCCGCAAGGCGCTTGATATCGAGGGGCTGGGCGAAAAACTGGTCGATCAGCTGGTTGACAGCGGTCGCGTCAAGTCGATTGCTGATCTGTTTTCCTTGCGCGTCGAAGACTTGCTGCTCTACGACCGCATGGGGCGCAAGTCCGCCGAGAATCTGGTGGCTGCCCTTGAAAAGGCACGTACCCCAACGTTAGGGCGGTTGCTTTTTGCGTTAGGTATTCGCCATGTCGGCGAAACCACCGCCCGCGATCTGGCACGTCATTTGGGCTCGGTCGATGCGGTCATGCACGCAACCGAGGAACAGCTCCTGGCTGTTCCTGATGTCGGGCCGGTGGTGGCGCATGCCATCCAGGAGTTTTTTGCCGAAGCGCACAATCGCGATGTCATTGCCGCGCTTGAACAGGCTGGAGTGCGGCCCCAACTCGATGCCGAGCCTGTGCGTCAATTGTTGTCGGGTAAAACATTGGTGTTGACGGGTACGCTGCCAACCCTTACACGCGATGTAGCCACGCAAATGATCATGGCTGCCGGTGGCAAGGTCAGTGGGTCGGTATCAAAGAAAACGGCCTGGGTGGTTGCCGGTGAAGAGGCTGGCAGCAAATTAGCCAAGGCGGTTGAGCTGGGAGTGCCTGTACTGGATGAAGAAGGCTTGAAGGCGTTGCTGGCCAGCGGCTGATGCAACGTTGGAAACTGAATTTCAAATCTGAAAAGACCACTAAAACGGCCCACGATTTATTTGATCGTGGGCCGTTTTACCGTCGTCAATCGCACACTCATCGTGCCTTGAGCGGTACTGTTGCCGTAAAAGCTCCTGGGCTGCCCGGAATGTTCTTTCCGGTACTTCGCTGCCATCAGGAAGCCTGGCAATTACTGGATCTTCGCTTCGTCCATCAGGCTTTGCTGAAATTTGGCCAGCTTTTCCTGGCGCATCATTTCTTCGAGTTGCGGCTTGACTTCAGAGAGTTCCGGGAAGTTGACCGGGCGTGCGTCGTCGACCTGCACAATATGCCAGCCGAATTGTGTCTTGACCGGTTCTTGCGTCATTTCACCTTTCTTCAGACCTTCAACAGCCTGGGCAAATTCGGGCACGTAGCTGGCCGATTGCGACCAGCCCAGTTCGCCACCTTTCTGGCCGCTGCCGGGGTCAATCGAGTTCTTTTTGGCGGCTTCTTCAAAGCTGATGTCTTTGGCCTTGAGTTGCTTGATGAGCTCTTTGGCCTTGTCTTCTTCAGCGACCAGAATATGGCGCACCTGGTATTCCTGGCGGTTGGCCTGATCTTTCTTGATGGCTTCGTATTCTTTGTTCAGCTCGGCTTCGGTCACCGGGTTTTTCTTCAGGTAGTCTTCCATGAGGGCGCGCACCAGAATGCTTTGGCGGGCCAGCTCGAGCTCTTGCCTGACCGCAGTGTCGCGGTCGATTTTGGCGCGCTCGGCAGCCTGTACCGCCACCATGCGACCGATCATTTCTTGCTTGACCTGTTCGCGCAGCTGTGGCGA
>JAAYID010000423.1 GCA_012744285.1 Alcaligenaceae bacterium | reverse complement strand
GTTCCAGGCCCTTAAAACGTTGGATGACACCACGCCATGAGCACCCTGCTGGAAACCCTTGAGACTGAAACCGCCCCCAATCCGACCCATGCTGTCATCTGGATGCATGGCCTGGGGGCTGACGGCAACGACTTTGCACCAATCGTACCCGAGCTGGGGTTGGGCACATCACCGGCCATCCGGTTTGTCTTCCCCCACGCTCCGGTACAACCCGTGACCATCAACAATGGCATGCGCATGCGGTCGTGGTACGACATTTTGCACATGGATATCGGCGCGCGTCGCGAAGACGAAGCCGGCATTCGCCAATCACAGCACCACATCGAAGCCCTGATCAAGCGCGAAAACGAACGCGGCATTCCCTCCAGCAACATTGTTCTGGCCGGGTTCTCGCAAGGCTGCGCCATGACACTGCACACGGGTTTGCGCCACCCTGAAACGCTGGCTGGGCTGGTTTGCCTGTCCGGGTACTTGCCCTTGGCCGACAAACTGTCCGACGAGCGCCACGATGCAAATGCGCAAACCGCCATTTTCATGGCCCACGGTACACAAGACCCTGTTGTCGCCATCGAGCGTGCTCAGGCTTCTGCGCAACAACTGGACGCCCTGGGCCAGCCCTTGCAGTGGAAAACCTACCCCATGCCTCATTCGGTATGCCTGGAAGAGATTCGTGACATCGCGAACTTCCTGAAACAGGTTTTCGCCTGACCCTCCCGATAGGTCTGACCTGTTCAACAAAAAGCCGGTCGCTTGGGGTAACCCGCGCCACCGGCTTTTTGTTCGGCTAACCACCCGATTCAGACCGCGTCAAGGGACTCGTCCAGAGCAAGCCAGACCCGCCTTACCGACGGATCTTCCTCATCCGGGTCATTCTGAAACCCGAGACTGGTCATCAGCCCCAGCATGGCACGGTTGTTCGCCAGCACAAACCCTTCGATATAGCCCAACCGCTGGGCACGGGCCGCCTCGATCAGGCCAAGCAGCAATTTCTTGCCCAAACCGTGGCGCTGCCATTTATCGGAAATGACCAGTGCATATTCAGCCCCCTGGCCGTCAGCGTTACGCAGATAGTGCGCAAAACCGACAATTTCTTCCTGGGGATGACCTCGATGCGCCGGGTTGGGTACTTGCACTGTCGCCACCAGCGCCAGTTCGCGGTCGTAGTCGATGCGGGTGTAACGTGCCAGCATGCTGGGCGTCAGTTCACGCAACATGGACACAAAGCGCATATAGCGCGACTCATCGGAAAGGTCACGCACAAACACTTGCAGCGGCTCGGCGTCTTCAGGGCGAATCGGCCGCATCATACCGGTTTGACCATCGCGCAGTTCCAGCGGCTTGACCAGCTGGCGCGGATAGGGATGAATCGCCATATGGCCGTACGCCGACTGCTCGGGAAGGCCGACCAAATCGGACGATTTCAGCTCGACAAGGACAGACTGGGCAAACAGACGGACATCGCCGGCCCAGATGGGGTCAACCAGCAGGTGCTCCAGCTCGGGCAGTTCACACACCAGGTCTGAAATACGCTCAAGCACCTCTTGCAGGGTTTCGTAGGCCGCCGGGCTCAGCTGCTGCTTGAGCACCCGTCGCCACAAAACACTTCGCTCTACCAGCTGACGCGCGAGATAGCCATTCAGAGGGGGCAGCTCAATCGCGCGGTCACGCGCCGAAATCGCCC
>JAAYID010000037.1 GCA_012744285.1 Alcaligenaceae bacterium | reverse complement strand
TTGCGTTTCACTTTGCTCACTGTGACCAGCTCGCAGCGGGACTTGCACCCGCAGGTGTGCGCCCATGCTGGGCGCACAACAAAAAAGCCGCCTGATGCGATGTAAGGCGGCTTTACCGGGACAAACAATGCCGGCATTCTGCCGGCATGACACTTTCAATTACAACTTGAACAGTTTCTTGGCGTTCGTGCGCCCCATCTTCTGGCGATCCAGTTCTGAAATCGTGGCCGTGTCAAACCAGTCGGCGGCATGGTCGACGTTTTCAAACGGCCAATCGGTCGAGAACAGGATGCGGTCGGCACTGATTTCCAGCATGGCATCGATCAATGTCTGGGTGCGGAAGTTGCCCGATGTCGTGATGTAGAAATTTTCGTTGAAGTAGTCAGCAATGCGACGCTTGGCCGGATAATTCGGCGCCACCTTGACCCAGGCATTACGATTATCAATACGCCACATCATGTAGGGCAGGCCTTCACCCATGTGACCCAAAATGATGTTCAGATTGGGGTGCTTGTCGAACAGGCCAGAGCCCATCAAACGCAAGGCATGCACAGCGGTTTCTTGCGCGAACGCCCAGGTCGGGCCCATCAGCCAGGGGTGGCCGGCATAAATACGGGCATCTTGCGGCAACGGGTTGCGCGGGTGCAGGTAAAACGGCACATCCAGCTTCGACACCACGCTCCAGAAGTCCAGATATTCGGGCAGGTCGTAATACAGGGGGGTATCGGCATCACGCTGGCTGAAACCATTCACCAAAGCACCGACAAAACCCAGTTCGTTCACGCAGCGCTCGAGTTCGCGTGCCGCGGCTTCGGGGTCTTGCAAGGGCAAGGCCGCAAACGCACGAAAGCGATCCGGACGCTTGGCACACTCTTCGGCCAGAAAATCATTGGCCTTCTTCGCAATTTCAATCGCGCGTGGCACATCGGGAATCGCCTGAACAGCAGGGGCATTCAACGACAGAATCATGGTCTCAATGCCGTGCTTGTCCATCAGGTCAAGACGCTGACCGTGAATATCCAGCAGGCGGGCCTGCAGTTGAGTCCAGTAGTCACCGGGTACGAAACCGGCAGAGTCCATCAGGGTATCGGGGATAGCGAAGTGTTCTTCGAGGGCGATTTTGCCTTGCATAAGTGCTCCTTGATTGTTGTGATTATGAAAATTCAATACTGGCCTTTCGGCTCCAGACCCAGCATGTGCTGTCCGACCATGGTGCCGACAGCGTCCCAATTCATGCTGATATGACGGCCAACCGCGTTGGCGTCACGCCATGCACGCTGAACCGGGTTGTCCATGTTAAGGCCCAGACCACCGGTTGAGGCGTTCAGGGCCTCGACGGCACGCAAGGCCAGGATGACTGCAAACGATTGGCCGCGCCGGCTTAACAAGCGATCTTCGACCGGGAACGGCTCGGCCTGGGCGGCCAGTGCCTGCGCCCGGGTGACATCACGCAACAAGATTTCACGGGCCGCATCAACGCTGGCAGCGGCTTCGGCCACACGCAACTGAATGGTGGCAAATTCGGCCATGCGGTTGTTGCCACCGGCTACGGCGCCACGAGTGACCCGATGGCTGACCGACTCGATGTAACCTTCCAGCGCCCCCTTGGCCGCGCCGACACCCGCGCCAGCCAGACATGAGGGGATGCCGGTGAGCAGAGGCATATTGAACAACGCCTGGTCTTTATACAGTTGGGCGCCGGGTGTTTTTCCGGTAACCGCTTGCGGGAATGTCAGGACACGATGGGCCGGAACCACAACGTTATCGAGAATCAGTGTCTTTGACCCGGTACCGGCCAACCCGACAACATCCCAGGTGTCTTCAATCGTGTATTGTGTCGCGGGCACCAGCAACGAGGTCAGCAGCAAAATGGCCGACAACAGGTCAAGCACGCAGCCGATCAGGAGCAGCAGGATATTGATGCCAAAAAGCAATTGCCAGCTGTTGAACTCGGCCGCCGTGATCCAGTTCACCAACTGGGCCGGGATCTGGTTGACCGAGATCATCCACGAAAACACGCCAGCACACGCCACAATGATCAGAATTTGCGCGCTGAAGCGGACGGTACTGATGGCCGCTTCCATCAAGCCCCGTAACGGCAGCACACGCATGCAGACGACCGTTGCCAAGGCGGCGTACAAACACGCCACTGCAGCCGCTTCCGTCGGCGAAAAAACCCCGCCGTAAATACCGCCAATAATGACAACTGGCACACCCATCGCCCAAACCCCGCGTTTCAGCGCATTCCATAGCACGCTCAAACGTAGCGGGCTGGAATCATCACCAGGATGTTTACGCCCTACCCAAATGCAATACAGCGCCAGAATGGCGACAATTAACAGACCTGGTCCAATACCCGTGGCGTACAGGCGAGGAATCGACTGATCAGCGGCAGCCGCGTAAATAATCATCGGTACCGACGGCGGCAAAATCACACCGACAGCACCTACAGAAACCAGCAAACCCGACGAAAACTCGTCGCTATAGCCGGCGTTTTTCAAGGAAGGGTGCATGACCTTGCCGACGGTGGCCACCGACGCCGCACCCACCCCGCTGATCGCGCCAAAAACCGGCCCCGCACCCACCGCAGTCAGTGGAATCTTCCCGGGCACCCGGCCAATCGAGGCCCGCACCAGATTGACCAGACGATCGGCAATGCTGCCCCGATCCATGATCTCGCCCGCGAAAATGAAAAGCGGCAGCGCAAGCAACGCATACGCATTTACTGAGGCAAACATGGTCTGCTGTAACGCGACCATCGGTACGCTCATGTAAAGAACCAGGGTCACCGTCGCTGCCGTCAGCAACACAATGAAAATCGGAAACCCCATCAACAACAGCAATACGGGCAAAGCGCCTAACGTCCAGCTCATGAAAGCTCTCCTTCAGTCTTGAGCAATTGCGGAATACGCAATAGCGCAATCAAGGTAATGGCACCAAAGCAAACCATCACCGTGCCATGCGGCAACCACATCGGCAGGTCAGCCATGCTGCTGCGCTGATCCATCGCATAAACACGCTGAACAAAACCCGCAGACGCCCACGTCATGAAGCCAGCGGCCCCGACGGTAACCAGCGATTCGAGAATACCCAGCAACCACTTGACAGCAGGAGGGGCGGAATGCACCAGCACATCCATCCGCAGATGCTGACGCTCGGAGCTGATGCTGATTGCGCCCAAAAATGCAATGACCACCATACCGAAAACCAGCAACTCATCAGCGGCCAGGTAACTAATATCAAAAAAATAACGAAGAACAATATTGGCGCAACACAGCAGAACCATCGCCATCAAAACAAAGGCGAGCGCCGCCTGGATGGCACCGCTGACACGGGCAATCATTGACAACATAAGAAACTCTCTGGGCAAAAAGGGGTGCGCCGCAGCGCACCCCGGAATCGCAGGATCGATTAGCGTAAGGTGTCAGCCGACCACTACTTGCCGACGCGCCACTGTGCCGCCTTGAACGCTTCAAGTTCGGGGCGCAACGCCGGATTGGCCTTGGTGACCTCCGGCATGACGGCATTGACGGCGTCGATGTAAGCCACCTGCTCTTTCTGAGGCAGTTCGATAACCTCGCCACCGTTCTGTTTCCAGACTTCGAACGCCTTGTTGACGGCCGTACGGTTCCATTCGTTGGTGACGGGCAGCGCCTTCACAGCGGCTTCGCGCACCACTTTGGCCAGATCAGGGCCGATCTTGTCAAGGAACGCGTTGCTGGCCACCGCAGTAACGATCAGGTAGCTTTGCGGCAAAATGGTCATTGGCTTGGCTACGTCATAGAACTTGCCCGTGGTGTACACCGGCACGCCGGCCAGCAAACCGTCAACCGTACGGGTTTGCATGGCCGGCAAGACCTCGCCCAAGGCCATTGAAACCGGGGCGGCTTCCATCTTCTTGTAAGGGGCAACGTACAGCGGCGAAGGTCCGGCAACACGAATTTTCTTGCCCTTCAGGTCTGACACCTGACGTACGCCGTCAAGCGTCAGCAACGCCAGAGGGCCATGCGGGAAGGCCGCAATGGTTGTGACACCCTTGTCGTTGCCATATTTGCTGATGCGTTCGAGAATCTGCGGGTCCGACAATACCTGCTGGGCATTTTCGAAACTCTTGAACAGGCCCGGAACGTCAAAGACCTCAAAGCGCGGATCAAGTTTGACAAAGAACCCTGACGCGGGAGCTGTAACCTCGATCGTGCCAAACACCACACCCTCAACCGTGGCCGGAATCTGGCCCAGCTGATTGGCGGGATACAGCTCGACATTGATCTTGCCCTGCGAACCGCTTTCAACGCCTTCCTTGAAGGTTTCCATCCACTTCAGAATGGAATCGTTGTTGGTGGGTGACGATACTTTCAGGGTAAACGCCTGGGCAGCAAAGGGGGACCTGGCTGCCATGGTCACTGTCGAGGTATCAACGCTGTCGCGTCTGATCACGACAATGCAGCGCAAAGGGCTGGTCGTACGCGTGCGACCTGAGCATAACGCCAGGATGGTCAGCATCACCCTGGCGCCGGCCGGCGAAGAACTGGTCGAAAAACTGATGCCGTTAGCCGCGCACTTTGAATCGGTCGCCACCCAAAGCTTCACCGACGAGCAAACTGCCTGGCTGAAACAGGCCCTGGTGCAGATTCACAACGACCTGGAGAAGGTCTAGGCACGAATCCGGAACCACCAGCCGTACAACGCCGGCACGAACAGCAGCGTAATGGCCGTGCCCACCGCAACACCCCCGATCAGAACAAACGCCAGCGGCCCCCAGAATGTGTCGAAGGTCAGGGGGATAAAGGCAAATACGGCCGCCAACGCCGTGAGAATTACCGGTCGGGCACGCTGCACGGCGGCCTCTACGACGCCCTCGAAGGCCGCCATACCTGCCTCGAAGTTATCGGCAACCTGCTGCGTCAGGATCAGGGTATTGCGCATCAGAATACCCGCCAGACCAGTCAGCCCCAGCAACGCCACAAAACCAAACGGCTGATTAAACAGCAGCAAGGCCAAAACCGCCCCGATCAGGCCCAGCGGCGCTGTGGCCACCACCATGAACGTGCCTGAAAACGAGCGCATTTGCAGCATGATGAACACCAGCATGGCCGCAACCATAAGAGGTTGCAGTTTCGCGATGGAGGCCTCGCCCTTGCCTGATTCCTCAATGGTGCCTGCCATTTGCAGGGCATAACCCGGCGGAAGGCTATCGCGCACTGAAGCCAGCGCTGCCCACAAGGCGTTGCTGACATCGTTGGGCTGGGCGCCCTGGATGTCTGCCTGCACCATCAGGACACGTTGGCGGTTATACCGTTTGATCAACGGCTCCTCGAATCGCGTGTCCACCGAACCCAGCTGCGCAAACGGAATCTTCCGACCTTGCGATGTCACAATTTCAAGACGGTTCAAGACCTCGGGATCATCACTGCCCACCCAGGGCCGGTCAATGCGAGCCACCACACTGACCGTGCGAATATCCTGACGCAACTGCGTCACCGTCACCCCCTCAAGCAGGAACTGCAGCTGGCGCGACACCTCCAGCGGGGTCAGGCCCAGCAAGCGCAAGCGTGCCGGGTCCATGTTCAGATGCAATGCCGGTGCGCGATCATCCCATTCAAGATGGGCATCGCGCACATGCGGACTCTTCTGCATTTCCTGGCGTACGGCATGCCCCAGCTCGCGCAGAACGGCAGCGTCCGGGCCGATCAGACGAAACGCCACCGGCCAGATGACGGGTGGGCCATACAACAACCCCTTGACCCGGACCCGGGCTTCGGGGAAAGCCCCATCATCAATCGCCTGCTGCAACCGTGCAATCACACGGTCACGCGCTTTGGCATCATGCGTCACGGCAATCAGCTTGGCGAACGCCGGATCAGGCATTTCAGGACTGGCAGAAATAAAGAACCGGGGCGCTCCGCCCCCGATATACGCCGAGAGACTGCGCACATCGTCATCTGACGAAAGCAGGGCCTCGACCTTGCGCACGGTGTCATCGGTAACACGGATACTGCTGCCTGGAGGCAGATAGACACTGACCAGAACCTCGGGTCGATCGGACGCCGGAAAAAATTGCTTCTGCACGACAGTTGCCATACCGACAATGGCCAGAACAAGCACCACTACAGTACTTAGCACCACCCTTTTCCGGTGCACCACGCACCAGGTAATCAGCGCCCG
>JAAYID010000422.1 GCA_012744285.1 Alcaligenaceae bacterium | reverse complement strand
GCCCAATGGTCCGCTGGGTTACGCCATGGCCAAGAAGCTCAAGGTTTATGCCGGCGCCGAGCATCCGCACTCCGCTCAGCAGCCCCAACCTCTGGAAATCTAAGGATAGGTCATGATCGGTAATTGGAACTATGGCACCGGCCGCCGCAAAACATCGGTAGCTCGCGTGTTCTTGAAAAAAGGTTCAGGCAACATTGTCGTCAACGGCAAGCCTGTCGATGAATACTTCGCCCGTGAAACCGGCCGCATGATCGTGCGTCAGCCGCTCGAACTCACCGGTCACCTCGAATCGTTTGATTTCCATATCAACGTTCATGGTGGCGGCGAAAGCGGTCAGGCCGGCGCAGTGCGTCATGGCATCACACGTGCCCTGATCGACTACGACGAAACGCTCAAGCCCGCGCTCAAGCAAGCAGGTCTTGTTACTCGCGATGCCCGCGAAGTCGAACGTAAAAAAGTCGGTTTCCACAAGGCACGTCGTCGCAAGCAGTTCAGCAAGCGTTAAGCTGTCTTGTCGAAAAAGTCCGGGTGCATGGCATCCGGGTCTTGCAAAAGCCCTGGCTCTGGCCGGGGCTTTTGCTTTGTGTGCTCCCGGCATGGGTACATACCTGTGTGGCTGTACGCCCCGCTGGGCGGTGGTTAAACCCAGCGTATTGAGGCATGCCTGCGGGTTGTTGTACGACGTCATCACGTCTTAGGCAGTGCTGTAATAAACACGCTGCAGAATCATCGTTCCTGCACGCTGTACGCAGGCGTTGCATAATTACGAAATTGAACACACTAATTTTTGGGGTATTACATGGCTGCAGGTACGGTGGGCAAAAAAATCAAGGTCGGTATTGTGGGTGGTACCGGATATACCGGCGTCGAGCTGTTGCGTTTGTTGTCCCAGCATCCCGGGGTTGAACTTACGGCCATCACATCGCGCAAAGAAGATGGCATGCCGGTTGCTCAGATGTACCCAAATCTGCGCGGGCGCGTTGATTTATGTTTTTCCACGCCCGAGAAAGCGGCACTTGATGAGTGCGATGTGGTGTTTTTTGCAACACCCCACGGCGTGGCCATGGCCCAGGCCCAGGCCTTGCTTGAAAAAGGTGTGCGTATTATTGATCTGGCCGCCGACTTCCGTTTGCAAGACACTGCTGTATTCGAGCAGTGGTACAAAATGCCGCATACATGCCCCGACATTCTTTCCGACTCGGTGTACGGGCTGGTCGAGCTGAACCGCACCCGTATTGCCGGTGCCAGTGTTGTGGGTAACCCCGGTTGCTACCCTACCACCGTCATCCTGGGGCTGCTGCCCTTGCTCGAGGGCGGTAAAGCGCTGGTTGATTCCCGTCACATCATCGCTGATTGCAAATCGGGTGTTTCAGGGGCCGGGCGCAAGGCTGAAGTGGCCACCCTGTTTTCCGAGGCCAGTGACAGTTTCAAGGCGTACGGGGTTTCGGGCCACCGTCATCACCCTGAAATCTCGGAACAGTTGGCCGGCATTGCCGGCCAACCGGTAGGGCTTACGTTTGTGCCTCACCTGGTTCCCATGATCCGTGGCATGTTCTCGACCATCTATGCGCGCGTCTTGCCCGAGGCCATCGACACCGATTTCCAGGCGCTGTACGAGGCGCGTTACGCGGATGAAGCCTTTGTCGATGTCATGCCGGCCGGAAGTCTCCCTGAGACGCGTTCGGTGCGCGCATCAAACCAGTTGCGCATCGCGGTGCATCGTCCAAGCCCTGATCAGTTGGTGGTATTGGTTATTCAGGACAATCTGGTCAAGGGGGCTTCAGGT
>JAAYID010000421.1 GCA_012744285.1 Alcaligenaceae bacterium | reverse complement strand
GTCGAACATCGCCTTTCATCGCTGGGGCGCCGACGTGTCCGTGGCCGGTACCTGGTACGAACCCTCCGTGGGCTGGGACATATCCGGCGTGGTCGGGATTACATTCAACGGCAACAATTCCAAGACGAAATACCGCAGCGGTACGGAATGGCATCTGGAAGGCGGCGTTTCCCGCGACATCAGCGGCCCAGGCACAACCCTGGGTGCCATCGGCTACTATCACCAGCAAATCAGCGATGACAGCGGCGAGGGCGCAGTGCTGGGAGGGTTCCGCGGACGCACGGCCGCCCTCGGGCTCACGGCCAGCCATACGTTCAAGCTGGGCGCGACGCCCATCCAAGCCCGCCTGAAAGTTTTGCGTGAATTCAATACCCGGAATCGTGTCCAAGGCACCGCGCTGTACCTAACGTTCTCGCTGCCTTTGCATGATTGAATGCCTTCGAGTCGCCATTCGCACGAAGCCGGACGTATCGATCGTCCGTTTGATTCACTGGCGGAGCAAACATGATGAAAGCTGGTTTCTATATCTCGACCGATATGGTCGAGGAATCCATACGTGACGATTTCTGGCGACAGGCGTCGTCCCTGCTTTACGAGGTGTCGCCCACCGGCGATGAGGGCGCCATCGGCATGTCCGGATCGGTGCGCTCGCGTCTGTTCGGCAGCATGGTGCTGGGCAACACGACGTTCAATCAGCAATATTGCAAACGCACACCCAGCCTGATCGCCCAGACGGATCTGGATTTCTACCTGCTCCAGCTGATTCTCGCGGGGGAATACCGGGGCGATTTCGACGGCCAGGACTTGCTTGCCAGGCCCGGCGACATGTTCATCCTGGACTTGACGCGCCCGCTGAACAGCCGGAAAGAAGCCGGCGCCCGGATAACCCTCGTCATCCCTCGCAAGGACATCGGTAATGGCTGGAGGACGCGCAACCTGCACGGCTTGGTGTTGCGAGGCAGCATTCCCACCAACCGGCTGCTGTTCGATTTCATCGTTTCGCTCGACGGCGTGCTGGACCGCATGGAGGCCCACACCATGCCGGGCGTGCAGGAATCGCTGATGATGCTCGTGAACGCCGTCCTGAGCGGAGCCACCATGACACGCGAGCAGTATATGTCCATCAACCTATCCATGCGGCAGCGCATTGTCGAATACATCGACCGCCATCTTGCGGATCCCTCGCTCGGGCCCAGCGCCCTCATGCAGCATTTCAGGCTGTCGCACTCGCATCTATACCGGACATTCGAGGCCGACAAGGGCGTGGCGCGTCTGATCAGAGACAAGAGACTGGACTTGGCCTACCGCATGATCCTGCGCAAGCGGGGGCCGCAATTCTCGCTGAAAGAGCTCGCCTATAAATGCGGTTTCTCAAGCCGGTCGCAGTTTTCGCGATTCTTTCAAGAAAGATTTGGCATCGGCCCCAAGGAGTTGCGCAGCCTGCAGGATTCCATGCCGCATGACATGGACTCTTCCATCCAGTTTCATCACTACATCGCTGAGCGCATCCCCGCCAATGATGGGGACTGAATCAGGTGCCCGCCTACCGCATCCATCCCATGGGCCGCTGGCCCCTAACCCTACTGTGACGAGCAATATGATGCCTATACCTTCGATCTCTCGCCGCCGCTTCCTGCAGGGAGCCGGCGCAATGACCGCAGCCACAATTCTACCGCGCCTAGCCTGGGCCAACGATCAGACCTTCGGCCCGGACTTCCTGTGGGGCGTGGCCACCTCCGCGCCCGAATCCGAAAGCCGCGCGAATCGAGGACGCAGCAATTGGGATGTTTTCATCGACAACATCGGCGGCTCCAGGGACGGGACGAACAATGTCCGCAACACGGAATTCGACACCCGCTACACCGATGAATTCAAGCTGCTGCAGGCTGCCGGCGTCAAGGCATTCCGCTTTTCGTTTGCCTGGCCCCGCATCCAGCCCGAAACCGCTGGTACGCCCAATGTCCGGGGCCTGGATCACTACGACCGCATGATCGACGCCATGCTGGAGCATGGCTTGGAGCCTGTGCCGACCCTGTTCCATTGGGACATCCCGCTATGGGCAGGCGACTTCCTGGATCGCGATATCAGCCGCAGGATGGAAGACTACGCCGAAATCATGGCGCGCATGGTTGGCGACCGCGCCAAGACCTGGCTGCTCTTCAATGAGCCCGGCGTCGTCCCTATTTTAGGCTATGGGCAAGGCGTCTTCGCTCCCGGCTACCGATCCCGGCGCTACTTGGGCGCGGCGCTTCATCACGTCAACCTCGCTCACGGCAGGGCATTGACCGCCGTCCGGGCGCATGCCCCCACTGGCACGCGGATTTCCTCCGCCTTCAACATCATGCCGTTCGAAGCCCCCTCCGGCAAGGCCGAAGACGTAGCCGCCGCGCGCTTCGTAGACGCTTTATGGAACGAAGCGGTTCCAGGGCCGGCTTATGGCCACGACTATCCCTCTGTTGCATTACCGTTGGTAGAGCCGTATATCCAGAATGGCGATATGGCGGCCATTGCCGTCAAGCCTGATTTCTTCGGCTTGAACTTCTACTCCCGGTCTTTCGTCAAGGCCAATCCCAATTCTCCTGTGGGCATCGCCCTGGTGGAGCCGCCCGCCGAGCTCGAGAAAACCGATGAACTGCCCTACGACCCAGCCACCTATACCAAGGTGCTGCTCAAGGCCCACAAGGACTACGGCGCTCCCGACATCATCGCCACGGAGTTCGGCTTCCCGGTGGCCGAAGAAGCCCCCAAGGACGGATGGGTCAATGATCCGTTGCGCATCAAATACATGCAGGGATACATCCGAGCCGCCCACGACGCCTACCAGCAAGGCGTGAAGCTCAAGGGGATGTTCTACTGGTCCTCGACGGACAATTGGGAATGGGTGCTGGGCCTGAGCAAGCACTTCGGCCTGATACACATCGACCAGCCGACGCTAAAGCGCATCCCAAAGCGCAGCCTCGAATACTACGCCAAGTGCATCCGGCTCAACAGACCGGCCTGAGCGGTTTGCATCAAGGGTTGGACCCCATGCTGGGTCCGCCCCAATTCCCTATTCTTCGAACGAAATATTGACTTCTTTGATCACTTCCGCCCATTTGGCGCGCTCATCCTGGATGAGCTTGTCGAACTCTTCGGGCATGCCGCCGCCGACCTGGCCGCTGCCGATGGTATAGCCGTCAGGCTTGGCACGCGCATCTGCGGGACGGCGCAAACGAACCAGGATTTCGAGTTTCGCGACTATGGTTCGCTGGTCTCGATCAGGCATAACCGAGTCAAACTTCATTGAGCGCTGGCCCAGGGCCTGCCGACGTTAAAAGTAGACGGCGCTGGTCCTGGGACTGCTGTTGGATATTGGCCGCCTTCAGCTTCTTGATGATGTCGGGCGGGGTCTTGGCGGGTGCCCATACGCCATACCAAGTGGTCACGCTGAATCCCTTCAGGCCCGAATCGTCCATGGTGGGAAGTTCCGGCGCGACCTCGGTCCGCTTCCCGGAAGTGACGCCCAGGGCTTTCAATTTGCCTGAGCGGACGAACACGTCTGGAAGACGGAGCGCTGTCGAACATCATGTCCACCTGCCCTCCCGGCGACCTACGTGGAAGGTTACATGCTTGTTGACACCCGCCCGCAGAGACCAGTGCAGCATGAGAAGAGGAGCGCACGCTTCAGTATATCGTAGCGGCACCCAGCACGTGCCATTGAACGAACTTCATCCAGCGTCAGGCAACCGCTTCGCCCGGATGCTTCCCGCCTTTTTAAGAACCGTTTTGTTGTGTTCCCGCTCGGCCGGCGTGTGAGGTTTGTCGTACACAAACAAGTTGAGCGGTTCGTACGCAACGTTTTTGCTCCCGAACGCCATCTTGGCCAGTTGTGGATCCGTGGTAGTAAACCAGGCGTATTGCTCGACAACCTTGCTTGTCAGCTTCCCGCGTTTGAATGGAAATTTTCATGTTTTGCCCCTTCTGTGCTCCGAAACCATAGTTTAGGAGCACACTCGGAGCAAGACATAGCAAAACACATCAAAGCCGCTCTTAAAGAATCAAGAAAATTTTCTTTTATAACAATGGGTTACTTTGATTCGTTTGGGTCTATTTTGCCCTGTTTTCCCGAATCACTTTCCGATACAGAAACTCGAAAAAATTTCCCCCAGCAGGTCATCGCTGGTGAATTGCCCGGTAATCGCGCACAAGTCTTCATGGGCCAGCCGCAGTTCTTCGGCAAACAGGTCAAGCACACTGTCATTGAACTGCGCATGCTGTGCGGCCAGTTCCAGATGCCCGGCAGCGCTTTTCAGGGCATTCACATGGCGTTCGCGGGCCAGCCAGGGCGATTCCGACGTGGGTTTCCAGCCGGCGATGTCCAGCAGGCGCTGCCGCAGTTCGTTCAGCCCGTCGCCCGATTTGGCTGAAATGTACAGCCGGCTGTCAGTGGACGTGGGCTTTTCAGTGGCCAGATCCAGCTTGTTGAACACATTCAGGACGGGGGTGCGTGCGGGCAGTCGCTCGGTAATGTCGCTGTCCAGCGGGTCTTCGGGTGAGCGGATGTCCTGCAGGTGGATGATGACGTTGGCTTTTTCGATTTCAGCCCAGGTACGCTCGATGCCGATGCGTTCCACGGTGTCGTCGGTGTCACGCAGACCCGCCGTGTCGATGATGTGGATGGGCACGCCGTTGATGTGAATTTGTTGAACGACTTTGTCGCGAGTTGTGCCGGCAACGGGGGTGACGATGGCAATGTCGTCGCCGGCCAGGGCATTGAGCAGGCTGGATTTGCCCACGTTGGGCTGGCCGGCCAGAACCACATGCAGGCCTTCGCGCAGAATCATGCCCTGGCCGGCCTGTTGCAGAATTTCATTTAGATCATTCTGGATGGAAACCAGCTGCTCGTGGGCCTGGTACTTTTCCAGAAATTCGATTTCTTCTTCGGGGAAATCAAGGGTAGCTTCAACCAGCATGCGCAGGTGCACGATACGCTCATCAAGCGCGTTGACCTGATGCGAAAACGCGCCGCTTAACGAGGCCATGGCGCTGCGCGCTGCGGCTTCGGAAGACGCTTCGATCAGGTCGGCAACGGCTTCGGCCTGGGCCAGGTCGATCCGGTCGTTCAGGAACGCACGGTGGGTAAATTCGCCGGGCTCGGCATGGCGCAGGCCCAGATGGGCGCCTGCTTCAAGGCAACGTTCGAGCAGCCGACGCAAAACTGCCGGGCCGCCATGGCCCTGCAGTTCAAGCACATCTTCACCGGTGTAGGAATGGGGCGCCGGGAAAAACAGCACAATGCCCTTGTCGATGGGCGTGCCGTTGGCGTCATTGAAGTCAAGGTAGTGGGCGTGGCGCGCTTTCAGTGGCGTACTGAATAGCGTTTGGGTCAGGGGCAGCAGGTTTTTGCCCGATACCCTGACAACGCCGATGCCCCCTTGCCCGGGGGCGGTGGCGATGGCAACAATGGGTTCATGTGCATAAGCGACCATGGGTTCACCTTGATGTCGCCAGCCCGGCAGGGCCAGGCTGCCCGGGCCTGGCCGTTGGGTTTAGCGATGTGCTTTGGCTTGCGCTTGCTCTTTGTCGAGCTTGTGCATGATGTAGCGTTGCTGGGCGATGGAAATGGCGTTGTTAACGCACCAGTACAGTACCAGCCCGGCAGGGAAGAAGAACATCATGCCGCCGAATACCAAGGGCATCAGCATCATGATGCGGGCCTGCATGGGGTCGGGTGGCGTGGGGTTCAGCTTGATCTGCAGGAACATGGTCGCCATCATGATGGCCGGCAGGATGAAGTACGGGTCGCGCGCGGCCAGGTCGTGGATCCAGAGAATCCAGGGGGCGCCGCGCATTTCAACACTGCCCAGCAGAACCCAATACAGTGCAATGAACACCGGGATCTGGATCAGCATCGGCAAGCAACCACCCAGCGGGTTGATTTTTTCGGTGCGGTACATTTCCATCATGGCCTGGTTCAGTTTGCCACGATCGTCGCCGAACTTTTCACGCAGGGCTTGCAGGCGCGGGGTGACCTGCTTCATCTTGGCCATCGAGCGGTAGCTGGCGGCGGACAACGGGTAGAACACCAGTTTGATCAGGACGGTAAGCAGGACAATGGTCCAGCCCCAGTTGCCGACAAAGTCATGAATCCAGGTCATGAGTTTGAACAGCGGTTTGGAGATAATGGTCAGGAAGCCATAGTCGACCACCACATCAAGACCGGGGGCAACGGCTTGCATGGCGTCCTGGTCTTGCGGGCCGACCCACAGTTGGGCCTTGACCGCAACCGTGTCGCCGGGTGCCAGGGTTGCGGTGGGTTCGATGCTGCGGATGGCATACAGATTGTTGCCCAGACGCAGCGCTTCGTTGAAGCGGGTCTTGCCTTCGACAGGGACCCAGGCCGATGCAAAATAATGTTGAACGACGGCGATCCAGCCATCGTTGGCCTGTTTGATGTAGTTGGCCTTGCCTTTGTCGATGTCAGAGAACGAGATCTTCTGGTACTTTTCTTCTGCCGAATAAACCGCCGGGCCAGTGAAGGTGTTGTAGAAGAACGAGGTGTTGGGCGGGTCGTTGCCGTCGCGGGTCAGCTGCAGATACAGCGACGGGGTGACAGGCGCACTGCCGGTGTTCTGGATGTCGTGCGTGACATGAATGTCGTAGCTGCCCCGTTTCAGCGTATAGGTTTTGGTCACCTTGACGCCGTCGGATTCGGCTTCGAAGACAACATCAAGGGCGTCGCCGGCAAGTGTGGTATCGGTGGATACCAGACGGAATGGTGTCAGGTGGGTGGGGAAGTTTTGACCCGCAGGCGCACCGACCACCCCGGTTTGGGCCACGTAAAACGAGCTGGGGCTGTTGTCGAGCAGCACCATGGGGCTGTCAGAACCGTCAAAGCCGCTGAACTGCGATAACTGTGCCTTGACCAGCTGGGCTCCCAGGGTGTCGAAGGTGAGTTCGTAAACGTCGGTCTTGACCTGAACCTGTTGGCCGGTCGGCGACGCGACAGCGGGATTCGAGCCGGGTACCGCATCGGCGGCGGCATTGGTGGCTACCGGTGTGCCGGCAGGGACATCGGCCGGGTTGGTACCGGTTGCTTCAGCAGGTTGCGCGGTTTGCGTTGACGCAGGTGAGCCACCGAATAATGACGGCATGCCACTGTGCACTTGCCAGTTGTTCCAGAGCAGCAAGAGCGAGAACGAAAATATGATCCAGAGGAGGGTGCGTCGGATATCCATAGCGCCTGTTCAAAGGTTGAAGCACAAAAGCATGCTAGTTTAACGTAGCCAGCCCTAAGGGCTGGCCGGGTCAGTGTCCGGTTGTCTGTGTGCCTGGTACCGGGTCGTGGCCACCTTCACACCACGGGTTGCAGCGGCAAATGCGTTTTGCCCCCAGCCACAAGCCTTTACCCACGCCATGGGTTTCAATGGCCTCGATGGTGTAAACCGAGCAGGTTGGGGTAAAGCGACAACTGTTGCCGACCCAGGGGCTTAAAAAATACCGGTAAAACCGGATGGGGGCGATAAACAACGCTTTCAGCATTTGGCCGACCGTTCAAGCAAGGAATCTGCTTCGGC
>JAAYID010000420.1 GCA_012744285.1 Alcaligenaceae bacterium | reverse complement strand
GGCCTATACCACCTTGCACCGCATGCAGGGCCGGCGCACGCACAATCATTTGCAATGCCACCACTGTGGCTATCATGCACCCGTCCCCCGACGTTGTCCCGATTGCGGTGATCAGGATCTGAAGCCCATGGGCAGGGGTACCCAGCGTATTGAAGAGCATCTGGCTGAATGGTTCCCGCACGCACGTATTTCTCGTATTGATGCAGACACCACGCGCCTGAAGGGCAGCGCGGAAGCCTTGTTCGCACAGGTCCACGCCGGAGAGGTCGATATTCTGGTGGGCACCCAGATGGTGGCCAAGGGGCATGATTTTGCCCGTTTGGGGCTGGTCGGGGTCTTGAATGCCGATACCATGCTATTTGCCCAGGATTTTCGTGCGCCTGAGCGCTTGTTTGCCCAACTGATGCAGGTCGCCGGGCGTGCCGGTCGTCACACTCAGGGCGGTGAGGTCATCATTCAGACCGACTACCCCGAGCAGCCCGTGTATCAGGCCTTGCTGAAACATGATTATCAGGGGTTTGCCCGTTACAGTCTTGAAGAGCGCGAGACGGTGGGCCTGCCGCCGTTTGCTTACCAGGCCTTGCTGACGGCTGAGGCGCGTGAGGTGCAGACGGCATTGTCGTTTCTGACACAGGCAGCAGCCTTGCCCGAGGCCGACCCGGCGGGGTACGCCACGGCATCGTCAGTCATGTGCTATGACCCGGTACCGCTTCGTGTGGTCCGGGTCGCCAATACCGAACGGGCCCAGTTGCTTGTCGAGAGCGACAGCCGCCCGGCCTTGCAGGTATTCTTGTCGCGATGGAGTGGTGACGTCCTGGCTCTGGCGAGTCAGCTTCGGATACGATGCCACCTCGAAGTCGATCCTCTGGAGATCTGATGACTACAGCGATATCGGGGCTGAATTTGCCCGTCGGGCATACCCTTCCGGTTGATCTGAATCCGGCCCAGCGCGAGGCTGTGTTGTATCTGAACGGCCCCTGTCTAGTGCTGGCTGGTGCAGGCAGTGGAAAAACGCGTGTCATTACCCAGAAGATTGCCTATCTGTTGCGTGAGTGCGGGTACGCGGGGCGCCAGGTCGTGGCTTTGACGTTCACCAACAAGGCCGCACGCGAAATGAGCGAGCGTATCAAGAACCTGGTCGACCGCAAGGTATCGCGCGGGCTGACGGTCAGTACGTTCCATTCGCTAGGGGTGCGTTTTTTACGCGAGGAAGCCGCCCATGTCGGGCTCAAGCCGCAGTTTTCCATTTTTGATGCCACCGATGCGCTGGCTATTATCCAGGAGTTGCTTGCGACGACGGACAAGGCGCGCTTGAAAGCGGTGCAACAGACCATTTCGCTGTGGAAAAATGCGCTGGTCAGTCCCGACGACGCCGACAAGATTGCCCAAACGCCCAGTGACGGTGAAGCCGCCCGGGTTTACCGCAGCTATAACGCGACGCTGGAAGCCTACCAGGCCGTTGACTTTGATGACCTGATCCGCTTGCCGGCGCTGTTGCTGGAAAATAATGCCGATGTGCGGCAGCGTTGGCAAGCCCGGGTTCAGTATCTGCTGGTTGATGAATACCAGGACACCAATGAGTGCCAGTATCGTCTGGTGCGCATGCTGACCGGCGATCGGGCGATGTTCACGGCGGTTGGTGATGATGACCAGGCCATTTATGCCTGGCGCGGAGCCACCGTGGAAAACCTGCAGAGGCTGACCAAAGATTTCCCGAGTATCGAACTCATCAAGTTGGAACAGAACTATCGATCGGTTCAGCGCATCCTTACGG
>JAAYID010000036.1 GCA_012744285.1 Alcaligenaceae bacterium | reverse complement strand
GGCCTGACCCGGCCGTTCTGCATCACCCCTATGGAAAACCCCGTGTCACTACGGGGTTTTTCTTTGGGCGTCGGTGCTAGAGCTGGGGCATGTCAACGGACAAAATCCGGCCTTGCCGTGCACGGAATCCGACGCCGAACAACAGCAGCGGCTCTCCAAATACGAAGCCAACCTGCGCATGGCGCGGCGGCGGCGTCTGGCCCATCGAAGTGGATGCCGGTCAACTGGAATCGGCCATTCTGAACCTGGGCATCAATGCACGCGATGCCATGCCGGATGGCGGCAAACTGACGATAGAAACGGCCAACGCCCATCTCGATGACAACTATGCCAGCCAGCATCACGAGGTCACCGCCGGCCAATACGTCATGATTTCAGTCTCGGACACCGGAAGCGGTATGCCCCCCGAGGTGGCCAACCGGGCCTTTGACCCGTTCTACACCACCAAACCCGTGGGCAAGGGCAGCGGGGTGAATGGGCGTCAACTGGCCGAACAGGCGCTGGCCTTATGCCCCACTCTGAAAATTCTCTACACCTCGGGCTACACCGAAAACGCCATCGTCCATCACGGTCGTCTTGATCGCGGCGTCAACCTGCTCAGCAAGCCCTACCGACGCAACGAACTGGCCAACAAAGTACGCAAAGTCCTTGATGAGACTGGCTGACAGGGTACACTGCTGCACAGTACCCTCACACGCCTTCGCATGAGCACCACACTTCCTCCCATTCCCGCGAACGATGCCGCTCGCGTAGCCGCACTGCACGAACTCGGCATTCTCGACACCCCCGATGATGACAGCTTCGACAACCTGACCCGGCTGGCTGCCGGTTTGTTCGACGTACCCATTGCCCTGGTGTCACTGGTAGACAGCAACCGCCAATGGTTCAAATCTTCTTATGGTTTGTGCGTCAGCCAGACACCACGTGATGTGTCGTTCTGTGCCTACGTGATCAACACGGACGACATGCTGCTGATTGAAGACGCGTCGCAAGACGCACGCTTTTCGCAGAACCCGCTGGTCATTGGCGAACCGCATATCCGCTTTTACGCTGGCGCACCCTTGCGTTCGAACAGCGGTTTCATTCTTGGCACGTTGTGCCTGATCGACACCACACCTCGGATACTTTCATCCACACAACAACAGCACCTCGAGCTGCTGGCCCGACAAGTTGAACAACTCATCCAGATGCACTACCAAACCCGGGCACTGGAAGATGAAATTGCCCGGACCAACGTCGTCAGCGCACGCTACGAGGCCATCATCAAAGGTGCTGCGGCCGGCATTGTGCGCATCAATGGCAAAGGCCGCATCATCGAGGTCAACCGCTTTGTCTGCACCATGCTGGGCTACAGCGAAAACGAGCTGATCGGGCAAAACGTAAAAATGCTGATGCCGGAACGATGGGCCACCGACCACGACAATTACCTGGCCGCCTACCAGCGCACCGGCCATGCCAAAGTCATCGGTACCGGGCGTGAAGTCGATGCCCAGCACCGGAATGGCGACACCATTCCGGTACATCTGGCCATCAGTGAAGTGGCCCTGGGCGCCGGTGCCGATAACCATGACGAGCGCCAGTTCATCGGCATTCTGTCCGACCTGCGCGACATCCGTGCCGCCCGTGAACGTGAGCGTCAGGAACGCCAGTTGCTCGAACTGTTACATCGCGGCCTGACCGACTACCACGCCCTGGTTTCGGGCAACACGCTCTGGGTGTTCCTGAAGCAGGCACTGCGCAACCTGACCGGCAGCGAATACGCCCTGATCGGCGAAGTCATCGAGAACGACACCGATGAGCCCACCCTGAAAATTCACGCCATCACCGATCTGTCCTGGAGCGACGAATCGCGCGACCTGATGCGCAAACTGGTGGAGGGCGACCTGATGCTCAGCAACGCAGACAGCATGCTAGGGCGCGTTTTCGCCCAGGGTGAAACCATTATCAGCGACAACCTCATGGTTGATGCAAGGGGCGGGCACTTGCCCCCCGGGCACCCGCATCTGACCAGCCTGCTGGCCGTCCCCATCACCGATCGTGGCAAGGTCATCGGCATGTATGCCCTGGCCAATGCCCCGCAGGGCTACGACGAAAGCGTGGTTGAATGGCTCAAACCGTTCACCTCGACCTGTGCCTTGCTGATCAACCTGTACCGGCAAATGAACGAACAACGGCGCTTGCTCGAGACGGTGCAGCACTCCAAAGAGCAGGCCGAACGCGCCAGCCAGGCCAAGACCGACTTCCTGTCATCCATGAGCCACGAGCTGCGTACGCCGCTGAACGCCATCCTGGGGTTTGCCCAACTGCTGCAAAACAGCCGCCAGCCCTTGCCCGAACGCCCCCAGCGCCAGGTGGAACAAATCATTCGCAGCGGCCGCCATCTGCTCAGCCTGATCAACGAAGTACTTGACCTGGCCCGTATCGAATCGGGCAAGATGTCGCTTTCTGTCGAGCCCATACAGGTCCAGGAAGTCATCCATGACGCGCTTGACCTGGTGCGCCCCCTGGCCGCCCAGAACACCATTTACCTTGACGCCCCGGAAAGCGGCCAGCACCCGGCCCATGTCATGGGTGACTACACCCGTGTCAAGCAGATCCTGATCAACCTGCTCAACAATGCCATCAAGTACAACCGGCCAGGCGGCTCGGTTTCGCTGCGCTATGAAATCCGTCCTGCCGGTTACCGTATCAGCGTACGCGATACCGGCATCGGCATTCCGGCCGACCGCCAAGGCGAACTGTTCCAGCCCTTCAACCGGCTCGGCGCCGAATCCGGCGGCATTGAAGGCACGGGCGTCGGCCTGGCCCTGACACGCAAACTGGTCCTGCTGATGAACGGCAGCATCGGCGTCAGCAGCGAACAAGGCCAAGGCAGCGAATTCTGGTTTGAACTGCCCCTGGCCCATGCCCCCGAGCCCATGGCTGACCCTGCAGCCACCGTTCATGCCGGCGCAACGCCCGCCGCCTCACCGGCACACCACACTGTGCTCTACATCGAAGACAACCCGGCCAACCAGCGTCTGATGCAAGAGCTGTTTGACGATATTGACGACGTCAAGCTGGTTTGCGCGCACACCGCCGAACTGGGTATCGAACTGGCGTGCTCCGACCCG
>JAAYID010000419.1 GCA_012744285.1 Alcaligenaceae bacterium | reverse complement strand
TCAAGGTCGGCACAGATCAGGGCCTTGGCAGGTGGCGCCAGGTCTGACAGACGCGCGACCCAGGCCAGCTCTTTGCCTTCGGTGTTAACCAGTGAAATGCCTTCATCGGGCGCCGTTATCGGGAAGTTGCGAACGGCGGTGACCGGGCAGGCGTGGCCTTCGTGGGTCAGGATCAGGCGACCCATCGTGTCTTGGGCCAGAATCAGGTCAGTTGTCGTCATTGTCCTTCCCTTCGGTGGCCTGAGGAATGTCGTTCAGCTGGGCCTGGGCCTGATACAGCCGGGCGTAAGCCCCGTTCTTGGCCAACAGATCGTCGTGACGGCCGGTTTCAACGATGACGCCTTTGTCCATGACCACCAGGCGGTCAGCCTTGTGCAAGGTGCTGAGACGGTGGGCAATCGAGATGGTCGTGCGCCCTTTGACCAAGTTGTCGAGCGCGTTCTGGATTTCTTTTTCGGTGGTGGTGTCAACCGATGACGTGGCCTCGTCAAGAATGAGGATGCGGGGGTCGATCAGCAGCGCACGCGCAATCGAGATGCGCTGACGTTCGCCGCCAGACAAGGCCTGGCCGCGCTCGCCGACCAGTGAATCGTAGCCGTGCGGCAGGCGCAGGATGAATTCGTGGGCATGCGCGGCTTTGGCCGCCGCAATGATCTCGTCGCGGCTGGCCTCGGGCTTGCCATAGGCGATGTTCTCGGCAATGGTGCCAAAGAACAGGAAGGGTTCTTGCAGTACCAGCCCGATATGACGACGAAACTCGGCGACCGGCAGGTCGCGGATGTCGATGCCATCGATGCGTATGCCGCCTTCCGTGACGTCATAAAAGCGGCAGATCAGGTTGACCAGGGTACTTTTCCCCGAGCCGCTGTGGCCCACCAGGCCAATCATTTCGCCCGGCTTGATATCAAGGGAGAGGTTGCGAATGACTTGCCGGCTGCCATAGCGAAAGCCGATGCGGTTCAGTTGCAGCCCACCCTTGACGGTTTCCAGGTGCTTGGGCCGGGTCGGTTCGGGCACGCTGGAGACATGGTCAAGAATGTCGAAAATCCGTTTGGCACCGGCGGCGGCCCGTTGGGTGTGGGACACGATACGGCTCATGGCATCAAGCCGTATGTAGAAGCGGCTGATGTACGTCAGGAAGGCCGTCAGGACACCGACCGTGATTTCCTCAACGGACACCAGCCAGATGCCGAACCCCCATACCACCAGCAGTCCGACTTCGGTCAGGAAGGTAACCGTGGGTGAAAACAGGGCCCACAGCCGGTTGACGCGGTCGTTGATGACCAGGTTGCGGTCGTTGGCTTCGCGAAAACGTCGGGTTTCGCGCTGTTCCTGGGCGAAGGCTTTGACAACCCGGATGCCGGGTATGGTGTCGGTGAGTACGTTGGTCAGTTCTGACCAGACCCGGTCGGCCCGTTCGAAACCATGACGCAAGCGGTCGCGTACGAGGTGGATCAGCCAGACGATGAAGGGCAGGGGGATCAGGGTGACCACGGCCAGCCAGGGGTTGATGGAAAACAGGATGACGGCCGTCATCACGATCATCAGGACGTCAGTCAGGAAATCGAGCAAGTGCAGCGACAGGAAAACGCACAGGCGGTCGGATTCGGAGCCGATGCGTGAAATCAGGTCACCGGTACGTTTGCCCCCGAAATACTGCAGGGACAAGGTTTGCAAATGCTGATAAGCCGTTGTGCGCAGGTCGGCGCCGATGCGTTCGCTGACCTTGGCCAGGATATAGGTGCGCCCCCAGCCCAGGACCCAGGCCAGCAGCGAGGCCAGCAGCAACCCCCCCAGGTAGTACTGCACCAATGGCCAGTCGATGGCCTTGCCGTTCTGGAACGGGATCAGCACTTTGTCCATCAGGGGCATGGTCAGGTAGGGCGGTACCAGCGCGGCTGCTGTCGAGGCCAGTGTCAGCATGAAACCGATGAACAGGGGCCATTGATACGGCCGTGCAAAACGCCACAGACGGAAAAGTGCCCAGGTCGACGGTGGGCTTTGCACTTCTTCCGGTGCGCGTGATTCATGTTCTGGTGCCTCAGGTTCGATGGTGCTGCCAGATGTGGTCTTGAGGCGTTGTGTGTGGTGTTCGAAAGCGTCTGTCAGTTGGCGTGCGGCGGACCCGTGGTTCAGGGTGTGGTGCCAGCGCCGCACAACCGATGTACCGTTGCCCAGCGAAAAATGGCCGACGCCGAACTGGTCGGTGTGCGTCAGGCTGGCTTGCGCGTCCAGCGGGTGGCTGTCCCATCCGCTCTGGCCGTTATGGTGACTTAGCAGACGTTCTGATGTCAGCACCAGAATCCCGTTGCGGTAACGCAACTGAGCATCCAGATCCAGTGGCATCCAGCCCAGAAGCTGTTCTTGCGACGATAAAAGAGAGCGGGCTTCGTCCAGCCATTGGCGCGCGTCAGTGCGTGTCGCCGGGTGCGTCGTGGAAGTGGGGGTCGTCATGAAAGAAGAGGGGGAATGGGCTGTCGTTGCCGCGATAAAAACTGCATGTATGCAGAATTGCGACATTATCGCTGTACCCGCGGTTGTGCGCGAGTATTTTGTTGCGCAGTTGCCGCGTCGGGAGTCTAATTTCAGCTCCAGAATTCTCTGGGTTCCGCTTGACTCTTTTGCCGTCGTTCCGGCCTTCCTCTCATGTCTCGAAAACACATCGATATTCTCAAGATGTTTTCTTTGCGCGGGCCCAGTATCTGGGCTTATCGACCCTTGCTCGAAGTGTGGGTCGATATTGGCGATCTCGAAGATTACCCGTCGAACCTGTTGCCCGGTTTCAATGACCGTCTCGTGGCGTGGCTGCCCAGTCTTGTCGAGCACCGCTGCAGTGTCGGTGAACGCGGTGGTTTTTTACAGCGTTTGCGCGATGGCACCTGGCCGGCACACATTCTTGAGCACGTCACGCTCGAGTTGCAGACGCTGGCGGGGTTTCCGGGCGGGTTGGGCCGTGCACGCGAAACGCCGGTGCGCGGCGTTTACAAGGTTGTGGTGCGTGCCTGGTACGAACCTTTGACCCGCGAGGCGGTTGTGGCGGCCCGTGACCTCGTCATGGCTGCGATTGAAGATCGCCCCTACGATGTCGCCACCACGGTTGAACGCTTGCGTGACATCGCAGACGGCTTGCGTCTGGGGCCCAGCACCGAAGCTATCGTGAATGCCGCTGATGACCGTGATATTCCCATGATCCGGCTCAGCGACGAGCATAATCTGGTGCAACTGGGGTACGGCGCGGCACAGCGCCGCATCTGGACGGCCGAAACCGATCAAACCAGCGCCATCGCAGAAGGCATTGCCAGCAATAAAGAATTGACGCGACGTGTCTTGAGCCGGTGCGGGGTGCCGGTGCCCGAGGGACAGGAAGTGGATTCGGTCCACGAGGCCTGGGACGTGGCGCAAGCTATCGGTTTGCCCGTTGTCGTCAAACCCACCGATGCCAATCATGGCCGTGGCGTGTTTACCAATCTCACCACACAAAAAGAAGTGGAAACTGCCTATGCTGTTGCCGTCGATGAGGGCAGCGGCGTCGTGGTCGAGCGCTTCATTCCGGGTGAAGAGCATCGCTTGCTGGTCGTGGGCGACCGTCTGGTGGCTGCGGCGCGCGGCGAAGCCGTGACGGTTGTCGGTGACGGCAAGCACACCATTCAAGAGCTGATCGAATTGCAGGTTAATTCTGACCCGCGTCGGGGCAGTGATGAAAGCCAGCCGCTCAATGTGGTCCGCCTTGATTCTGCAGCACGACTGGAAATCAGCCGGCAGGGTTACACCGCCGACTCGGTTCCCGAAGCCTGCAAGCGGGTGCTGATCCAGCGCAATGGCAACGTCTCAATTGACGTCACCGAGCGTGTGCACTCATCAACCCGCGATATCGTGGTGTTGGCGGCCCGCGCCGTTGGTCTGGACATTGCCGGCATCGATCTGGTGGCCACCGATATTTCGTTGCCATTGTCCGGGCAGGGCGGGGCCATCGTCGAAGTCAACGCAGGCCCGGGCTTGCTGATGCACCTGAAACCTTCCGAGGGTACGCCTCAGCCTGTGGGTGAGGCCATCATCGAGCATCTTTTCCCGGGCGAGGCCAATGGTCAGATCCCGTTGGTAGGTGTTACCGGCAGTCAGGGCAAAACCACGGTTGCCCGTATCCTTACGCATTTGCTGCGTTTGCAGGGTCAGGCGATCGGTCTGGCGTGCTCCGACGGTCTGGTGTTCGACCGCCGTCTGGTTGATGCCGGTGATTGTGCCAACTGGGCCAGCGCCCGGCGTATCCTGCTCAATCCGGCCGTTCAGACGGCCGTCATTGAAAACAGCGCACATGCCATTTTGTCAGAGGGGCTGGCGTACGAGCGTTGTCGTGTCGGTGTGGTCACCGGCATTGACCCCGACGAAACCCTGCCTGATTTTTATATCGGCGAACCCGACCAGTTGTTCCGGGTGTATCGGACCCAGGTCGATGTGGTCCAGGGCCAGGGTGTGGCGGTGCTGAATGCCGACGATGCTGCCGTTATAGAGATGGCCTCGTTGTGCGATGGTTCAGTCGTGCTTTTTGGCCTGATGGCGGGCAGCGAGGCCATTGTGGCGCATCGTGCGGCAGGCGGGCGAGCCGTCGTGGCAAAAGATGGCTGGGTCCTGATGCTTGACGGTGCCGAGCAGTCAGTCCTGACCGAACTGGCGATGGTCCCTGTTACCGAAGCCGGTGCCAATGAGCCTTTGGTGCGCTCGATACTGGCTGCCGTAGCCGCGGCATGGTCGTTGGGTGTGCCCACCGAAGTCCTGCGTACCGGCATCCAGACGTACGGTCATTCTCTGTCCGAGGGCATGGTGCAAAGCACGGCTGCCGCCCCCTCATCGATTTCGCTTTGACAAGGTCCTCGTTTTATGGAAATTACACGTATCCGGGCATTGCGTGGCCCCAACCTGTGGGGCCGGCAGACGGCTGTTGAGGCCATTGTTTCTTGTACCGACAACGAGCTCGATATCGAGGCCATGAATGGCTTCGATGTGGCCATTCGTGCGCGTTTCCCCGACATCGACCTGCTCAAGCCCGCCGGGCAAGAGCAGCCCTTGTCCCTGGCGCATGTGCTGGCCAACGCGGCTCTGCGTTTGCAGGCGCTGGCGGGTTGTCCGGTTTCATTTTTCCGGGTTTCGCCCACGCTTGAGCACGGGTTGTTTCAGGTGGTGGTTGAGTACACCGAAGAAGACGTCGGTCGTCAGGCGCTGGATGATGCGCGTGCGCTGTGCGAGGCTGCACTGTCTGACCAGCCGTTCGATGTGCCGGCGGTGCTGGCACGGTTGCGTGAGCTGGATGAGGACGTTCGTCTGGGGCCCAGTACCGGCGCCATTGTCCAGGCCGCTCATCGTCGCGGCGTGCCGTATCACCGCCTGACGCAGGGCAGTCTCGTGCAGTTCGGGTGGGGGCGCAAGCAGCGCCGCATTCAGGCGGCAGAAACCGATCGCACCAGTGCGATTGCCGAAGCCATTGCCCAAGACAAAGAGCTGACCAAACGCATGCTGGCTTCTGCCGGAATTTCGGTGCCTGAAGGGCAGATTGCCACGGATGCCGATCAGGCCTGGCAGGTTGCCCAGGCCGTAGGCCTGCCGGTGGTGGTCAAACCCCGTGACGGTAATCAGGGCAAGGGCGTTGCCGTCAATCTTCAAAGCCGTGAAGCGGTGCTTGAGGCTTTCGAGGTGGCCAGTGCCATCTGCGATGACGTCATTGTCGAGCGTTATTTTCCCGGCCACGATTTCCGGTTGCTGGTGGTGGGCAATCAACTGGTCGCCGCCGCACGACGCGACCCGCCCCAGGTCATCGGCGACGGTGTTCATACCGTGGCGCAGCTGGTTGATGTGGTCAATGCCGATCCGGCGCGCGGCGAGGGGCATGGCACCTCGTTGACCCGTATCCGCATCGATGACGAAATTGCCCGCTCAACCCTTGCGCGTCAGGGCTATACGGCAGACTCGATTCCCGATAATGGCGTGCTGGTCGCTTTGCGCAGCAATGCCAATTTAAGTACCGGAGGCAGTGCCACTGATGTTACCGATCAGGTGCATCCGGAACTGGCTGAAGTGGCGGTTGCGGCGGCCCGCATGGTGGGCCTGGATATTTGCGGCATTGATCTGGTGGCCCAGAACGTGTTTGAGCCGTTGACCAAGGACAATGGCTGTATTGTGGAAGTCAATGCGGCGCCGGGCCTGCGCATGCACCTGGCGCCATCGTTCGGCAAGCCCCGCCTGGTTGGCGAGGCGATTGTCGATCATATGTACGCTCCGGGTGAAAACGGCCGCATTCCGATTGTGGCGGTTGCCGGCACCAACGGTAAAACCACCACTACACGCCTGGTGGCCCACTTGCTTGGGGTCAATGGCCAGTGCGTGGGCATGACCAACTCCGATGGTGTGTATGTGGGCAGCCAGTGCATCGATACCGGCGATTGCAGTGGCCCGCGCAGTGCCCGTCATGTTTTGCTGCACCCCTACGTTGACGCTGCCGTGTTTGAAACCGCCCGTGGCGGTATCTTGCGTGAAGGTCTGGCGTTTGATCGCTGCGACGTGGCCGTCGTCACCAACATTGGCGTGGGTGATCACCTGGGTCTGA
The DNA here is from genome assembly GCA_012744285.1 of Alcaligenaceae bacterium. GTDB lineage: Bacteria > Pseudomonadota > Gammaproteobacteria > Burkholderiales > Burkholderiaceae_B > Neopusillimonas > Neopusillimonas aromaticivorans. The sequence goes on along the minus strand of JAAYID010000419.1, from coordinate 140 downwards.
ACTACATCACGACGGTCGAAGACCTGGCGGCGGTCAAGCGCGTTATCGTTGAAAACGTGGCGTCAACCGGGACGGCGGTGTTGAATGCCGTTGACCCGATTGTGGCCGGCATGGCCACCAATTGCCCTGGTCAGGTGATT
>JAAYID010000418.1 GCA_012744285.1 Alcaligenaceae bacterium | reverse complement strand
CGTGATGTGCAGGCCGCCATCAATGCGGCGCGCGCTTCGTTGCCGTCGGCCTTGCGCGATAACCCGACGTATAACAAGGTGAACCCGGCGTCAGCGCCCATCATGGTGCTGTCGCTCACCTCGGACACCTTTACCCAGGGGGCGTTGTACGATCTGGCGGCCACGGTGCTGGCCCAGAAACTGGCGCAAGTCGAGGGGGTGGGTGAGGTCAGCATCGGCGGCAGTTCGTTGCCGGCCATCCGTATCAGTTTGAATCCGCAGGCGCTGGTTGCGGCCGGCGTATCGTTGGACGAGGTGCGTTCTGCGTTGGCCAATGCAAATACGGTACGGCCGTTGGGCGTGGTTGAAAATGACACGTACCATTGGCAGATCAGTACCGGCGGCCAGATGGACCAGGCGCAGCAGTATCGACCACTGATTGTGGCCTGGCGTGACGGTGCCGCCATTCGTTTGCAAGACGTGGCGACGGTTGAGGAAGGGGTCGAAGAAATCTTCAACGTCGGCTTCTACAACGATCGCAAGGCGGTGTTGCTGATCATCCGGCGTCAGCCCGATGCCAACATCATCAAGACGGTTGATGCGATTCGTGACCTGATGCCAACGTTCCAGGCCATGGTGCCGGCGCAGGTCGACCTGAAAATTGCACAAGACCGTACGCCCAGCATTCGCGCGTCCATGGATGAAGCGCGTCTGACGCTGGTCATTGCAGTGGTGTTGGTTGTCCTGGTGGTACTGCTGTTCTTGCGCAACGGGCGGGCCGCCCTGATTCCCAGTATTGTGGTGCCGGCATCGCTGATCACGACATTCATTCTGATGTGGGCGCTGGACTACAGCCTGAACACCATGTCGCTGATGGCGCTGATTGTGGCCACCGGGTTTGTGGTGGACGATGCCATTGTCGTGCTCGAAAATATCATGCGGTACGTCGAGCGGGGCTACAGCCCCTTGCGCGCAGCCATCAAGGGGGTGCGTGAAGTCGGGTTTACTGTGGTGGCCATGAGTCTGTCGCTGGTGGCCGTGTTCATCCCGATTCTGCTGATGTCGGGCATCGTGGGTCGGTTGTTTCGCGAGTTTGCAATGACCTTGTCGGCGGCGATTCTGGTGTCCCTGCTGTTGTCTTTGGTGTTGACGCCGATGATGTGTTCACGCCTTCTGGAGCGTGACTCGCAGATACTGCCGCGTCATGGGCTGTTGGTCCGGGGCTTGATATGGCTGGGCGATGTTTCGGCTCATGGCTATCGCCGTTCGCTGGATTGGGCCCTGGCCCACGGGCGGTTGATGCTGCTTGTGCTGGTGGCCACCATTGGCCTGAATGTCTATTTGTATGCGGTGGTGCCCAAAGGCTTTTTCCCGCAGCAAGATACCGGTCAATTACTGGGGTTCTTTCGCACTGACCAGGGCACCTCGTTCCAGTCGTTGTTACCCAAGCTTGAAAAATTCCGCAATGAGCTGCTGAAAGACCCGGCCATTGAAAGTGTCACCGGCTTTGCCGGTGGGCGCGGGGGCAGTAACTCCAGTTTCATGCTGATTCAGCTCAAGCCCCTTGAAGAACGCGGGGTCAGTGCTACTGACGTCGTCAACCGGTTGCGTGGCCGTTTCACGAAAGAGCCTGGCGCGCGTCTGACGCTGGTGCCGCAGCAGGACATTCGTGTGGGGGGGCGTCAAGGGCTGGCGTCGTATGAATACACCCTCATGGGCAGTGACCTTGAGTTATTGAAGACCTGGTTGCCGCAGGTGCAGCGGGCGCTGGCAGGGCTGCCCGAGCTGGTGGATGTGGACAGCGATATCGAAGACAAGGGGCGACGTGTCGAATTGATTATTGATCGCGATGCGGCGACCCGTCTTGGCGTTGATATGGCCTTGATTGCCAGTACGCTGAATAATTCGTTCAGCCAGCGTCAGGTGTCGGTCATTTACGAACCCTTGAACCAGTATCGTGTCGTCATGGCGGTTGAGCCCCGTTATGCTGAAGATGCCGAGTCGTTGAAACTGGTGCAGGTGGTCACTACCGATGGCCGGCGTATTCCGTTGTCGGCATTTACCCGTTTCGAGGTTGGCAATGCCCCGCTCAGCGTACGCCACCAGGGGCTTTTTGCTGAAGAGTCCGTGTCGTTCAGTGTGGCACCGGGCGTTTCGCTAGATCAGGCTACGCGGGCCATTGACGATGCGGTGGCGCGCACCGGTTTGCCGACCCAGCAGATCCAGGCCATGTTTCAGGGCAATGCCCAGGCCTTGCAGCAATCGATGTCGCAGCAGCCCTGGCTGATACTGGCCGCGCTGGTAACGATGTACATCGTGCTGGGCATGCTGTACGAAAGCTATATGCATCCGCTCACCATTTTGTCGACCTTGCCGTCGGCAGGGGTGGGAGCCTTGCTGGCATTGATGCTGGTGGGTATGGAGTTCTCGTTGATTGCCCTGATCGGGGTTTTTCTGTTGATTGGCATCGTCAAGAAAAACGCCATCATGATGGTGGATTTTGCCTTGCAGGCCGAGCGGGACCAGGGCTTGAGTCCACGAGAGGCGATCTATCAGGCCTGTCTGACGCGCTTTCGTCCGATCATGATGACGACACTGTCGGCCATGTTCGGAGCGTTGCCGCTTGTTTTTGCAACCGGCGCGGGGGTTGAGTTACGCCAGCCGCTGGGCGTTACGATTGTGGGCGGGTTGGTCGTCAGTCAGGTCCTGACGCTGTACACCACCCCGGTGGTTTATTTGTATCTTGACCGTTTGCGTCATTGGGCGGCCCGACGGCGGGCCGCCCGTCAATCGTCCTGAAAGGTAATCCGTGTATGGCGACCCCGGAACGTGGTTTTCGTGTAGTGGCATCGTGTCTGGCGGCCCTGGCCCTGGCCGGGTGCGCGGTTGGTCCTGACT
>JAAYID010000417.1 GCA_012744285.1 Alcaligenaceae bacterium | reverse complement strand
GCTCAAGACACTCAAGGTCAATGTCATTTCGTCCGAACAGCCACCTGCAGATGCCTTGCTGGTGGTTACGCCTTATGGTGAAGATTGCGCCAGCGTGGTCAGCGCCCATCAGCTTGATGGTGAGCGTACCGTTGCGCTGGATACGTTCTTTGGTCTTGAACAGGGCAAGCGCCGGGTGGTGATGTGCTCGCTGGCGACCTTGCCGCAGTGGCGCGATGCCGCCCACGCTGTGTTCGCATCCGATGACACGCCGGTATCGGTTATTGATGATTCGGCCGGTTTCGTAGGCCAGCGCCTGGTGGCGGCGATTGTTAACGTGGCATGCGATATCGCCCAGCAGACCATCGCAACGCCTGAAGACATTGATCTGGCCGTGTCGCTGGGTCTGGGTTACCCGCTGGGTGGGCCGTTGAGCATGGGTGATGCCCTGGGTGCTGCGCACATTCTGGAAATTCTGCGCGCCATGCAGCGCACGACGGGTGACATGCGCTACCGTGCCAGCCTGTGGCTGCAGCGTCGTGTGCAATTGGGCGTTTCGTTGCGGACAGAGCCAGCCTGTGTTTCGGCATAAGTTCTTGCGTGGCAGCATGAGGGTTTGTGCGGCGGTAAGGCGCAGTCTATTGGCCTGACGCTTAGCCAAGTGCAAAAAATCACCCGGTTTCACTGCACCCCAGAGATTGGACGCGAATCCAGCCTTTGGGGTGTTTTTTATGGTGATTGTTTTGTGTTGCTGGTGATAAGCGCATGTACGTATACCAGGCAATAAAAAAGGCTGGCGTAATGCCAGCCTTTTTTGGTATGCCGCATCAGCGGCAACACGTGTGGGGATTATTGTGACTTGCTGACCATGTATTGAACAGCGGCACGGATTTCAGCGTCGCTGGCTGTGCTACCGCCGCGCGGTGGCATGACGCCTTTGCCGGAGATGGCGATTTTAACCATGGTGTCGAGGCCTGTGGCGATGAGGGGTGCCCAGGCAGCCTTGTCACCCAGTTTGGGTGCACCGGCTACGCCCATGTCGTGGCAAGCAAAACAGGCCGTTTTGTAGAGCTTCTCGCCGGCAGGGTCGATGGTTTCAGCTGAAGCGGTGGCAGCAGCAGGCGCTGCAGCGGGCGCAGCGGCAGGTGCAGCCGCCACTTTTGCCGGAGCTGCAGCAGGTGCGGGTGCCGCAGCAGGCGCTGCCGTAGCGGTTTCTTTGGCGGTATCGCCTTCAGCAGCGGGTTCTTTCGGTTCGTCGAACGAGCCACCAGCCTGATTGGCCATGTACACAACCGCACGGGCAATTTCGAAATCGCTGAGTGTGGGGTTGCCGCCTTTTGCGGGCATGGCATTTTTGCCGTTGATGGCGTTGTTCAGCATTGCATCAAGGCCGTTGGCGACCAAAGGTGCCCATGCGGCCTTGTCGGCGAACTTGGGTGCACCGGCGACACCGGCGGCGTGACAGGAGGCACAGGTGGTGTCATAGACTTGCTGGGCCGTCTTGAAAACTTTCGGTGCATTGGCATCGACCAGGGCAAAACCGGCAACGGGCTGAATGCGCGCGGCAACGGCTTCAGGCGTTTGGGCATCAGAACCTGCGCCGACCAGATCGCTGGACACCACCAGACGGATCAGCAAGAAAATGATGATGACGGGAACGATAAACGACAGGACAACCGTAACAATGAGCTGTTTTGGTGTCTTGATGGGACCTTCGTGGGATTCTTCAGTGTTATGTTCGGTGTTGTTCATACTCGAGTCCTGCGTATACGGGAACAAAGGCGCTTGCCTGGATCGGTAAATCAAACTAAGTGAGCGATTATAACGGGTGTAAGGGTCTAGTGCAGGCTTGTGCAGCGGGATGGCAAAAACTTTGCAATAAACGCGCTACAATAGTGGGCTGAGGCGCCTGTAGTTCAATGGATAGAATTAGAGTTTCCGAAGCTCTCGATACAGGTTCGATTCCTGTCGGGCGCGCCATCAGCCCCCTTTTTCAGGCCACTCAAGGCCTCAGTTCAGCCCCGGGAGGTCTTTGCCCCCCCCCAGCGTGGCGTACAAAAAGGCTCTCTCAGGGCCGCAACAATTTCTCTGAATCACTGACCAGCTGGAAACCCGGCAATATTTTGGCCGCGTGTTCCGGGTCGTCCATTGCGTAGTCCAGGTTGCGGCGCGCAATTTCAACATGTTCTTCCCCCAGGGCCTGGGCACGACTGCCCTGATGGCTTTCGATGGCCTGCACCATCGCGTGGTGCGTGCGATGCGCCATTTTCATCCATTCGTGGCCTTCCTCTGTGGATGACTGCATGGGCAGCGTGGCACTGGCAGCGGCAAACGCCTGGCCATTCAGGGTTTCCATCATGCGCGCCAAGGCCTTGTTGGCGCAGCCTTCAATGATGGTTTCATGGAAACGGTCATTGATTTGTGCGTAACGGGTGTAGTCGTCCAGGTCCATGGTGGCTTTGAAGACCACGGCATCGCCTTCGGTCAGGCAATCATTTAATACTTTCAGTACTTGGCGCGAGGCGCCGTTTTCAGCCAGCAGGCGAGCGGCAAAGCCTTCCAGTACGCCACGCAGGCGAATGGCATCGGCCACGTCTTGCATGGTGAAGCTGCGCATCTGGTACCCGCCGCCGGGGCTGGCTTCGATCAGGCCTTCGTGCTCCAGCGTTACCAGGGCCTGCCGGATGGGTGTGCGTGACGTTGCCAGGCGCTCTGCCAGTGGGATTTCGGCCAGGCGTTCGCCGGGGGCAAACGTGCCATTGAGAATCAGGCCGCGCAATTGAACCAGAACCCGGGATTGTTGCGTTGTCATGAGGTTGTCCGAAGGGTGGGGAAGTCATTGTATACAGCGATACCTGACATTGGCACAAGGACTTGTATGCAATGCGGCGTCTGCTGGCCGGTTTTTGCACAGATCAAGGCCATGGTTTGACTGCCATGATGGCGGATAAACCGTCGTTTTTTTTGTTAATTATTATTTAATACCATGATTTTTTTAGGTTAAATTTTCTATTTCCCTGTTCTTTCTATGCGGGTAAGGGTAAACGTGGATTTTTGCCTTGGTGCGAGTCATTGTATACATATGTATTCAATGCTCAATAATCAAGGATTCAGCCATGCTTACCCAGGAACAGAATGATTTCATCACCCGTGTCGGTCCGGGGGCTCCGGCAGGCCAGCTGCTGCGTCGTTACTGGCAGCCGGTCGCTTTGGCCGACGAGCTCGAAGGGCCGCGTCCCGTCCGCCCCGTCAAATTGATGGGGCAAAACTTTGTCCTCTTTCGTGATGAAAATGGTGAGTTGGGCTTCATGGATCGCGACTGTGCGCACCGTGGGGCTGATCTGGCGTATGGCCGCATTGAAGACGGCGGCCTGCGTTGCCCGTTTCATGGCTGGTTGTTCAGTGTCAACGGTGATTGTCTTGAAACCCCCGCCGAGCCGGAAGGCAGCAAGCTGCATTTG
>JAAYID010000416.1 GCA_012744285.1 Alcaligenaceae bacterium | reverse complement strand
TTGCCCTCGTAACCGTTGGCGCTGAGGAAGCGGTGCAGGTATTCCTGCGTGCGTTTGGATTCTGTAAAGATAATGGCCTTACGCGGTGCGCGCAGTTCAGCCATCTTGTCGAAACCTACTGTGAGCGCCTTGAGTAACGCCTGTGCTTTGGTATCGGTCTGTAGGGACTGGGCTGCGGTGATGAAGGCAGTCAGTTCTTCAATCTCGTCGGCGATGGCGTCCCGAGCAAAGTCAGGATTGGAGTTGTCGCCTTCGACTGTCGCGTTGGGGTTCGCGTCAAGGCCGTCTTCGGCCTCGCTGGCTTCATCTTCGAGATAGTCCTGCTCGAGGTCATCTTCGGCAATAAGCTGTTCGATGAGCAGGCTACCGTCGCTTTCTGTGTTGCCGCTAGTCAGCAAGCCTTGCAGTCTTTCCCGGATGGTGACCAGTGTTGCGGCGACGGCGTGCGAACTGGATGCCAGCAGTTTGCGCAGGATCAGAGCAGTGAGGTGGCGCTGCCGCTTGGGAAGCGCATAGGAGTCATCTTTTTGCAGAAAGGCAGAGATACGTTCGTAAAGCGCCTGTTCGTCATCGGTAGGATTAAAAGGCTGGGTCAGCGCCTTGCGTTCGGTGTACTTGATGTATTCCAGGACATCGCGCCGCAGAGTGCGTTTGGCGAAACTGACAAGCCGCTTTCGCAGTTCGTCCAAACCAGTGCTGCTGTTCACGAACTGCTTGCGGAAAGCAGTTTCGTCACCGAACAGGTGCTCGTCGATTAATGTGGACAGGCCGTACAGCTCCATTAACGAGTTCTGGAGCGGTGTGGCGGTGAGCAGAAGCTTCTTGCGCCCGGCTAATGCACGCTTGAGCGCCTGCCCGGTACGATTGCTCGTTCGATGCGCGTTTCGCAGCTTGTGCGCTTCGTCGATGACGACTACATCCCACGGGATAGCTCGCAGCTCTGCCTCTAGTTTGGCGGCGAACTGGTAGGACATAATCACCACAGCCTTGCCTGCCAAGCCGCGCAATGTGCTCAGCATGTCACCCGCCGATTGCTTACGCAGGGCGACGGCATCCACCACGCTGGTAGGAACAGCGAATTTGTCCTGGAGCTCCTGTGCCCATTGCTTGCGCAGGCTGGCAGGACAAATGACCAGCAGTCGTCGGTGGCGTTCCGCCCAGTGCTGACAGACGACCAGCGCGGCCTCGATAGTCTTGCCAAGCCCCACTTCGTCTGCCAGCAGCACGCCCTCCTGTAAGGGGTTGCGTAGGGCGAAGAGGGCCGCTTCGATCTGGTGCGGGTTCAGATCAACACTGGCATCGAACAGGGATTGAGAGAGGCGATCTACCCCGTCAGTGGTGTGACGCCTGGTCAGCTCGTGCGCGTAATACTTGGCGTGATAAGCTGAGATCATGCGCTGTCCTCATGCAGATACTGCCCCGATACGGTGTAGCCAGGTGCTAATACAGCGTTCTTCACGCCATACAGCGTTAGGTGATCTTTCAACCATAACCGATATTCCCCACCTCGCAGGCTATGGTCAGGTGAGCAGTCCACACACCATTTACGTAGGGTGTATCCCGCTGTGGCAGCCCTGAGCTGCAGCCGCAAAATGCCATTGACCATACCGTAGTCCATGCATGTAATTTCTGGCCTGGGCTGATCGGGATGCGAGACGAGCTCGAGCTCTACGACGCGCGTCCACTGAATATCGTGCTCAGGATGCTCATGCTCCTGTAGCGGCGACTCCGGTATTGGCTGGGTGGTTTCTATGCGTGTGATGACAAAGTCGCGGAATTCTGCCGTCTTACGGTCGTATGCGCGCACGTGCCAGCGCAAACCAGTATCAAGCAGCGCGAAAGGCACAATTTCTCGCTCGCTTCGACCGTTCTGAATAGAGTGGTAGGTGATCTTCAGCGGACATCTCTGGCTGATGGCGCGAGTGACTTGGGCCAGGGTGTTCAGATTGGGTTGGGTCAGTCGCTGAGGCAAGGAACATGACAGGCCGCTACCCGCACCAACTGGGGCGTTATCGCCGAACCCTTCCGACAGCCAAGTGAGAACGCGCGCAGAGGAAAAGTCGAACGCCGGCGTAAAGGCGTCCGTAACGGTGTAGATTTTGGCCCGGCGATCGTATTGCATGTTGGCCGGAGCGATGTTCTGGTAGAGCTTAAGGTCTCGCGTGCCCGCAGCCGTTTGCACCCCATACCGTGCGGCCAGGTCACGTCGGCGCACGCTGCCGAAGAACCACAGTCGTAGCTCTATATAGGCAAGACGGTCGCGCTGGGCATGTCCGAGGGCGATTAGGCAAGGAGTCGTCATCTCAATTGCTGTTGATGTGGCCTAAAAGGATGCTTGTTGATGACCAAGGGCCACGGAGACGCTAGTAAGGTCATAGTCATATTTTGATACGCACTCATGACGCAAGGGTAGCATCAAAAAGAGTCGAAACTAAACGGTGGTGACGGGCGTAGTCCTTACGGTCGTACGAGCTTTTTGTTGCCTGAAAAAAACTTGACTGACAATCGCTTTTTCCCTACTTTGGCACTGATGGCACACGTTGATTCCAATGTAGCCTGCCTATGCCATGAAGGAGACGAAAGTGGCGACAACAACATTCAGTTTCAACCTGGACTCCACAATATCAGCGTTTGACTACAGCCACATTTACTTCATCGCATTCGACCAGGCAGGTAACGCGGTTCCCATCAATCGCCAGCTAGACTCTTATGAAAATGTCATTAAACTGGTCGAAAATTACGCCACCCAAAACATAACTACGGCCACCATCACCCAGGGGCCGAATGTCGGGTCTTATTACCCGTCCAACTATTACGTTGTCATGCAATCGTCGGCGTCATCTGCCGGAGATTTATCCTGGCTGCTGTCCCAAAAAGCCAATCTCACACCCCAGAATGCCCTGTCCTACGATTTCAATTTCACAATGGTTGAGGCTGTCCTGACACCTTCGGTATTTGATCAGATCGACATCTCGGCGCTGAACAACTTCGGACCCAACGTATCCATCCAGGTCAACGGTCAACCACAGGGAATAGTGAGTTCCTCGGGATTCAATGCGAGTCTGGACACACTCATGAAGCACCTTCCAGCCGGTGCGGTTCAGGGTGCAGACAGCAAAACCCCCATGATTCTTGGCCCCAACGCAAACGCCGATCTTTGGCCAACTGATGTGTGGAAGCCCTACCTTGACGACATCATCGCCAATCCGCGTGTCGCTGCCGGGGTCAAGTCGCAATATTTCTTCAACGCAAACACCCTGAACCTGTACCAGTTAAGCACGCAAACCGCTGGCACAACCGGTGCGCCCGGCTCATCAGATACACAATTCGTGTTAAGCCCCCTGTTTCCAGGATTGCCCGGCGCGAATACGAACGTGATCAGCATGCCGTACTCCGACCTGCAAAATGCAATTTATGCCCCCACGTTCGGCAACGACGCCGACGGTTTCGCAAAATCGTATCTTGTGTCCGGCTTTGATGCAGGCCTTTGGGGGGCGAACGCAACCTATACCAACCCGAATACGACGCACACGGCGGTTAACGCAACAACCGGGCCAGCGACCATTGATCTGTCCAACAGCTGGAACTGGTCGCAGCTGTATAACTACGATGGTGCCGCTGCAAAAGCTCAAGGCGTCACCGGCATCACGGTTGATAATGTCCTGCCGAAAGCAACGTACGATCAATATGCAGGCACGATTGCCGCTCTGGGAAATCCTTACGGCTACACATTTTCCGATTTATTGTCGGTCGGGGGTGTTACGCCTGCACCGAATCTCTGGACAGGCTCACAAGATGCCGCCAGCATCGACATTACGGTCTTCGGCAACGCCACCACACCGGGCTCGTCGGCAAGCCTGCCCTCGGGCTTCAACACCAGCCCCACCGGCTATATCGCACCGCTGTCAACGCCCGGCAACGGCTGGTATTACCAACCTGCCTGAAATGTGGGCCAACGATACGATTAAAGACGTGTATTCGGCAGCGGGAGGCATTTCAACCGTGGTTGACTGGAATTTCTAAAACCACTCTTTTCATGCACGGGCGAGGACGCCGTCAAAAAGGCGTCCGCAACCCACCGCTCTGACACTGCCTGGACCGTCTCGCATCAGAAACAATGCATTAAGCCCCTGACGCAAAGCCAGAGCACACCCTGCCTCAGGCCCGACCACCACCAAGGCCGTCGCCCAGGCATCCGCCTCTGCACAGGTCGGCGCGACGACGGTGACTGATGCGGGTGACGACACCAGCGGAGCGCCGCGACGGGGGTCCATGGTGTGGGACAAACGACGCCCATTGACACTGACCCAGTGACGATAATCACCCGAAGTG
>JAAYID010000415.1 GCA_012744285.1 Alcaligenaceae bacterium | reverse complement strand
CGTGCGCTCATCCAGCGTCAATGCTTCGGCAATTTCACGCTCGCACCGCTCAAGCGCCTCGGAATAACGCCGCAATTTCTCATCACCTTCCGGCGTCAGGTACAACGCCGAACTGCGACGATCAAGCCCTGCAGTTCTTTCCACCAGTCCCAACTGAGCAAGATCATCGACAACCTTGACGACGCTGGGGTTTGCAATGCCCAGCAACACCCCCAGGGCCGACTGATTGATACCCGGGTTGGCTGCCACCGCAGACAAAGCGCAAAAACGCGCAGGCGAAATCTCCCCCTGCTGATGCCGGATAAATGTGGCATCGCATCGCACACCGGTACGGCGCACCACGTACGCCAGAGAGTTATTAAGCTGATCAGGCTCAACGACAGCAACCCGGTCCCCGGTTTTATTGGCGGGGCTTTTGTCATGCAATGCCATCGGGGCGCGAACTTCTGTTTTCTTGATCATAAAAACACTGTGGGGGGGGGGTAGAGCCTGGAGGTTAAGCGAACGATTCTAACTCACTCCATATCACGCGATCAGGGATTATCCGGTGTCCAAAAGACAGCCAGGCCCTTGTACTTCAGAGCAACTATCGATACTATTTACACGCAAATAGTTCACCAAACGAACTATTCACTATACGATATAAATAACCGGAGACAAACCATGTACAAAAGAGCTGCGGCCCTGGGCGTCGCCCTTGCACTTTCCTCGGCATCTGCCCTGGCTGACGTTAAAGTCGGCATCATCATCAGCGGCAGTGGCCCGCTGGCCTCGCTGGGCATACCGTTCAAAAATACCTTTAGCCTGCTGCCTGACACCCTGGGGGGCGAACCCGTCAAATACATTTTGCTCGATGACAGCAGCGACCCGACCAACTCGGTAAAAAATGCCCGCAAACTGATCTCTGAGGACAATGTCGACCTGATTTTCGGTACAAACGGGTTATCCAGCACAACCGCTATCGCCCCCATTGCTGCAGAAAACAACACCCCTGTCATCGCCCTCGCGCCGGCCAGCCCCGAAGTTGCCAAAAACCCTTGGGTATTTGCTGTGCCCCAACCGCTACCCATCATGATGAGTGCCGTCGTTGACCACATGAAACGCAACGGCGTAAAAACCGTTGGCTACATCGGTTTTGCAGACTCATGGGGTGATGTGGTACTGGCGGGCATCAAGCCTGGCCTGGAAAAAAATGACATCAAACTCGTTGCCGACGAACGCTACGCCCGCAATGACACCAGCGCGGTTGGCCAAGCCCTGAAGGTCATCTCGGCCCGCCCTGATGCCGTATTGGTTGGCGGATCGGGAACCGGCGGCGCACTGGGGCATGTTGCCTTGGCCGAGCGCGGTTACAAGGGCCAGATCTACCACAACCACGCCGTCATCAATCGCGACTTCCTGCGGGTTGGCGGACAGCATCTTGAAGGGGCGATCGTACCCACGGGCCCAGTGATGGTGGCTGAACAGCTGCCCGACAACAACCCCATCAAACCCGTAGCACTGAAATTCGTACAGTCATATGAAGCAGCCTTCGGAGCGAATAGCCGTAACGCCTTTGCCGGCTACGGCCAGGACGCCTACATCCTGGCGGATAATGCGGTTCGTCAGGCTGCCACAAACGCCAAACCCGGAACCATTGATTTTCGCAAAGCTGTGCGAGACGCCCTTGAAACCAACAAAGAAATCGTCGGCACCCATGCGATTTACAACATGACCCCCACCGACCACGCCGGAGTCGATGAGCGAGCACGCGTTCTGGTCAAAATTGAAAAAGGTGACTGGAAACTAATACCTTAGGCTCGCACTGGCCGGGGCAACTATGTGGCCCCGGCGCCATGACCATTGCACTGACATCCGCAAGCCTGACCACCGCACCAACGTCAACAGATACGGTTTCGCCCACTGTGCTTGGCCTGATACAAGCGCTCATCAGCCATATTCACGACCTGCCGTGGCAAGACCGTGCCTTCACACCGTACCGTTGCCACCCCCAGACTGGCTGTTACATGACCCGCGACCGCCGAATACTCGTGCGGCAGGTTCAAGGCCTCAATCGCCTTCCGGATATTTTCTGCCACAACCCCTGCCGCCACTTGATCGGTATCGGGCAAAATGCAACAGAACTCTTCCCCGCCATAACGTGCCGCCAGATCTTGCGGCCGCCTGACGGCCTTCTGAATTGCATGCCCTACCGCAGCCAGACAACGATCGCCCTCGACATGGCCATAGTTATCGTTGTACGGTTTGAAAAAATCGATGTCGACCATAACGATGGACAAAAAGGCCTTGTCTCGCCTGAGACGCAAATACTCGGCCGCCAACACATCTTCAAACCGGCGACGATTGGCCAGCCCGGTCAATGAATCTGTAATGCTTAGATGCTCAAGTTCATCGCGGGCAATTTTCAATTGCTCGAAATTATTCAGTTGCGCCCAATATGAACGCAGGGCAAATGCAGCCAGCAGCCATACGATGACCAGCCCCGTCGCGGTTAACCAAAGCCGTT
>JAAYID010000414.1 GCA_012744285.1 Alcaligenaceae bacterium | reverse complement strand
TTTGCGTCGCTGACCTGGCAAGGGGAGGGCAGATTCTACCCTGCCCGGGCCTGATCCGTAGCGAGTTTGGTTTGCTTAGGCAGCAGAACCTACGGTACCACCGTTGTGGCTTTTTGCGGGTGTCGCTTTGGTTGCCTTGCCGCCGAGTTTCACGAACAGTTTTTTCAACGCTTTACCGGGCTTGATGCGCATCTGATCTTCGATCGCGGCTTGCATAAGCTGGCGCTCGAGTTCATCGGTAAGACGGATATCGCTGTGCAGTTGGTTCATGATCTGGCCTCTCTGAGTAATTTGAACGTTTCGTTCAGGGTTAACCCTATTATAGGGAAAACCCTAGGCCATTTGCAAGCTTATTCGTCGAACATTGCAAAAAACCGCTGAACCCTGTGGTGCCAGAATCACAAAAATAAAAGTGTGTTCACTTTTTCTCGCGGCGGTAGCTTTCTTTGACCATATCGAACATGAACAAGCGGCAGTCCAGTGCCCCGTTGTGCAAGGGGTAGCGTCGGCGCGGTTTCAGACGCAGCTTCTGCGGTAAGTCGAGGTCGCTTGAAATGACGCTGACATGCCATCCGCTGTAGTTTTGCTTGAGGTTTTGCGACCACTCCCACCACAACGTATCGTCGCCGTCATCCAGACGCTCGCCATAGGGCGGGTTGGTGACCAGCCAGCCATTATTGGCCGGTGGCAACACATGGCGCGCATCGGCGACTTCAAAGCGGATGGTGCCCGGCGTCAACCAGGCGCGTTCCATATTGCTCAGCGCCGCTTCAATGGCATGCGGGTTGATGTCGCAACCCGTTAGCGGAGTGTCAAGACGCGTGGCGATGCGTGCCCTTGCTTCGGTCTTGATGTCTTTCCAGCGCCGTTCGTCATGATTGCGCAGACGCTCAAACGCGAACGGACGCCAGATGCCTGCGGGCACACCCAGGGCGATCCAGGCGGCTTCAATAAGAATGGTGCCACTGCCACAAAACGGGTCGAGCAGCGGGGCAGACGGATCCCACCCTGACAAGGCCAGCAGGCCCGCCGCCAGGTTTTCACGAATGGGGGCTTCCCCCTTGTCCAGGCGCCAGCCGCGCTTGAACAGCGATTCGCCCGATGTATCAAGATAAAGCGTTGCGGTGGTTTCGTCCAGGAACAAGTGGACACGCGCGTCAGGGCGGACTGTATCAATGTCCGGACGAGCCCCTTCGCGGTCACGCAGGCGGTCACAAATACCGTCTTTGGCTCGCAGGTTACAGTACTGCAGGCTCTGCATGGGGCTGCGGATGGCCGATGTATCGACCCGAAGGGTTTGTTCGGCACCGAACCAGCGCTCCCAGGGGGTGCTGGCTGCCAGTTCCAGAATGTCGTCTTCCGTGCTGACCGGCGCATGCGCTACCTGCACCAGCACGCGCGTGGCCAGGCGTGAATACAGGTTGATGCGCAAAATGCCGTTCCAGTCGGCCGTCAGGCGACAGCCCGCGCGGTCGGTGCGGGCGTCGTCAAACCCCAGGGCGGCCAGTTCGGCGCAGAGTGCTTCTTCCAGCCCGTGCGGACAGGGGGTAAACACCGGAAATGTTTCGGTCAGACGAATGGAATCGTGTCGCAGCGGTCGGTTACGTGGCGACCGAGGGCGGTCGTCGATGGACGGAGCCTCTTGAACCGGGGGGCGGCCAGCACGCGGACGGTGATCTTCGTCCCGTTTGGAGTGCCGCGCGATGGGTTCTTCGGCGCGGCGGTTCGGACGAGCGCGGCGTGGTTCCGTCGATGCGGGCATTAAGGCCGGTTTGTCGGGTGTGTCGCCTTTGCGTTTGATCAGTTCACGTTGCGCCACCAACCGGGCCCGTGCTCCCGAGCGTTGCTTGCGTTCAGGCCCGGGTCTGGCCATTGCGTCAACCGCCGCTGCCGGTTTTTTTTTCAGTGTCAGGGTTTTCTTTGGAGGGTCGTCGGCCATGATTGTTTCAGGTTCAGAAGGGTCGGGTGACGACCAGAATAAGGACGATCAGCAGCAGGATGACCGGTGCTTCGTTGTACCAGCGGTAAAAGCGGTGACTGCGTGTGTTGGCGCGTGCAGCGAAGGTTGCCAGCAACGAACGGCAACCGAGGTGGTAGCCAATGAGAAGCAGCACAAAAAATACTTTGGCGTGCATCCAGCCCTGCCCCCGGCCCAGGCCATAGCCCAGCCATAGCCACAGGCCAAGAATCACGGCAGGGATGGCCAGGATCGTCATGAACCGGTACAGCCGTCGCGCCATGCCCAACAGGGTTTCATAGGACTCTGCCGACGTGGTTTGCGCAAGGTTGACGTAGATGCGTGGAAGGTAGAACAACCCGGCAAACCATGAAATGACAAACAGCAGGTGAAAGGTTTTTATCCAGAGCATAAGGTTAGCCGCGCAATTGCCCGTTACCGCTCAAGACCCATTTCAGCGTGGTCAGGCCCTCAAGGCCGACCGGGCCGCGGGCGTGCAGCCGGTTGGTGGAGATACCGATTTCCGCACCCAGGCCGTACTCGAAGCCATCGGCAAAACACGTGGGCAGGTTGATGTAGACCGAACTGGAGTCGACATGGCGCTGAAAACGTTCGGCAGCTGCCAAGCTTTCAGTAACAATCGCTTCGGTGTGACCCGAGCTGTAACGGGCAATATGAGCCATGGCCTCGTCTTGCGAGTCAACGATACGTATGGCCAGAATGGCGGCCAGGAATTCAGTCGCCCAGTCGTCTTCGGTGGCGGCCACGGCTTCGGGAATCAGCGCCCGGGTGCGGTCGCAACCACGCAGTTCGACGCCCTTGTCGATCAAGGTTCGCGCAATGCGGGGCAGCATGACCGGTGCGGCGTCGGCATGCACCAGCAGGGTTTCCATGGCGCCGCAAACCCCGTAGCGGTAGGTTTTGGCATTGACGGCAATGTCGTGGGCCTTGTCGGCGTCTGCGGCGTCGTCGATGTAGACGTGACAGTTGCCGTCCAGGTGTTTGATCAGGGGGACCTTGGCTTCTTCAGACAGGCGTTTGATCAGGCCTTTGCCCCCGCGGGGAATGATGACATCGACATAGTCGGTGAGCGTTACCAGATGCCCCACGGCAGCACGGTCGGTCGTGTCAACCACCTGAACGGCGTCTTGCGGCAGGCCGGCATCGGCCAGCCCTGCCTGGATGATGCGGCCCAGAGCCCGATTACTGTTAAAGGCTTCGCTGCCGCCGCGCAAAATGGTGGCATTGCCCGATTTCAGGCACAGCGCAGCGGCATCAATCGTCACGTTCGGACGTGATTCATAAATGATGCCGATGACACCGAGCGGCACGCGCATTTGCCCGACACGCATGCCATTGGGCCGAATGTTCGAGGCTGTCATGCTGCCGACCGGATCAGGCATGTCGGCAATCTGGCGCAAGCCGGTGGCCATGATGCTCAGCGCCTTGTCTGACAGCGTCAGGCGGTCAAGCAGGGCAGGTTCAAGGTTATTCTGGCGTGCGGCCTCGAGGTCGCGGGCATTTTCGGCCTGCAGGGTGCTGCGTTCAGACTCAAGGCGGTCGGCCATGCTGCGCAGGGCCGTTGATTTGGTTTTGTCAGAGGCCACCATCAGTTCGCGTGATGCAGCGCGTGCGCGACGACCGAGTTCGGTGATGGCGGAAGCAATGTCGTGTGTCATGGATTAGTCAGTTCAGTGGGTACGGGAAGGCCTGGATGGCGTCATCGCAATGCGTAATGCCAGCCGAGCCAGTTCATCCCAGGGGTCATCAAGTCGCCCGGAGACAGGCAGGCCCTTGATAAGGCGGTCGATGTCGTGGGCGTGTTGTACGGCGGAAGGCCAGGTGTTTTGCGCAACCCGGTCGAGGGTTTAACGAACCAGGGCCTCGCGGGCACCAAAAATCCGGTATTCACGCATCAGATTCGATAGATTATGCCCTTGCGCGCGCGCTTGCGCCAGCCGGGCCAGCACACGGACTTCTTCACCGATGGCCCAAAGTACCAGGGGCAAGGCCTCGCCTTCGGCGCGCAGCCCCGCGAGAATGGTCTGGGTACGACGGGGGTCGCCAGCCAGCATGGCGTCGCGCAAGCCGAACAGGTCGTAGCGCGCGACATTCAGAACGGCTTGCCGGACGTCGTCGGCATTCAGCTGGCCTTGCGGGTACAGCAACCCCAGTTTCATGATTTCCTGGTGGGCGGCGAGCAGATTGCCCTCGACCCGTTCGACAATCCAGTTCAGGGTGTCGGCATCTGCGGACTGCTTCTGGCGCGCCAGCCTTTGGCCGATCCAGCGCGGCAATTCAGTACGCGAAATGGTGGGGATTTCGACAACGGTAGCGGCCTGCCAGAGTGCGCTGGCCCACTTGCTGGCGCGCGTGGTTTTGTCCAGGCGGGGCAGGGTGACCACGGTAACGGTGTCATCGGCCCCGCCTTTGTTGGCCTCGGCTGCCAGCGCTTGCAGGGCGTCGGCTCCGGCCTTGCCGGGTTTGCCTGACAGCAGGCGTACCTCGACCAGGCGCCGGTCGCCAAACAACGAGATGTTGCGTGTAGCCCCGCCCAGTTCTGTCCAGTCGCTGCGGGCGTCCATGACCAGGCTGGTTCGCTCGGTGAACCCGGCCTGTCGGGCGAGCGCCCGCAAGCCATCGGCCGCCTCGGTGACGAGCAGGGCTTCGTCACCGCTGATCAGGTAGAGCGGATCGAAAGCCGCATCGGGCCGGTCAAGCTGCCCGAGCAGGTGGTCAATATCGGTGGTACGCCCCATTTTGGCCGGGATCAGTAAAACCCGCCGGAAGGACTGGTGTTGGGCATGCGCAAGATGGATGGGGCATTGCCGTCGGAACCCATGACCGGGGGCTGAGGCGTTTTGACGGCCTCGGCATCGACAGGCAGGTCTTCAGGGTTTTCAAAGGCCGCCCGTACGTCGGGCGCGGTAATACGCCGCACGACCCGGTCAACCAGGCTTTTCTGCATTTCCGTGTAAAGCCTGCTGATTTCACCTTGCTTGGCTTGAAGGGCCGATGAATCGTACGGAATTTCACGCACTGCCGTGAGTGTGGTGGGCGGCAGGATAACGTGGCCGCGCGCGTCGGTCAGCTGGAAGGTGAAGTCAATACGTACTTCGTATTCCTCGACCTGGCCTTGCACACTGATGGAGACCTCGTCGAGTGATTGCACATTGGCCAGTTCCGTCAGGCGAGCTTGCGCCTGGCTGACGTCACTGGTGAAACGGGTTTCAGGTGACGAGGCCAGGATGGCGCGGCGCAGGCTGGCACCGAATGCCGTGTTTTCGCCAATGTTGGTGTACAACGTGGTGAACGGCAAGGGCGTCTGGCCTTTGAGCCGGAAACCGCAAGCCGTCAGTAAAGCGACCAGACCCACACAGGCCAGCAGGCGCAAGCCGGTTGAAAAACGCCGTGACAGGCCTGAAAGAGTGTGATGGCTTTGCATACGCTGGATTATCCGACGATATTGACGAGTTTGCCTGGAACGACGATAACCCGCTTGACAGGGCGGCCTTCCAGGAATTTACCTACGGCGTCGTGGGCACCGGCCAAGGCTTCGATGTCAGCCTTGCTGGCCCCGTTGGCGACTTTCAGACTGCCGCGCAATTTGCCATTCACTTGAAGCATCAGTTCGATTTCGTCGGCAATCAGGGCCTTTTCGTCAACCTGGGGCCAGGGGGCGTCGAGCATGTCACCCAGTACCCCCGCGTAACCCAGATCATTCCACAATTGCCAGGTGATGTGCGGCACAACAGGGTACAGTACGCGCAGCAAAACCCCCAGCGTGTCGGCCAGGGCCTGATGCGCGATGGTGGTGTCGGGCAGCTTGGCGGATTCAAGCGTATTCAGCATTTTCATGCAGGTGGACACGACCGTGTTGTACTGAATGCGCTGGTAATCGTAGTCGGCCTGCTTGAGCAGAGTGTAAATTTCGCGGCGCAGGGTTTTACTGGCTTCGTCGGCGTCATCCCACTGTGCCGGTTGGCCCTGTGCGGCAATGATGATGCCTTGTTGCGCATGGGCCCAGGACCACAGGCGACGCAGGAAGCGGTTGGCGCCATCGACGCCGGAGTCTGACCATTCCAGGGTTTGTTCAGGCGGGCTGGCGAACATGACAAACAGGCGGGCCGTGTCGGCACCCATAGTGTCGATCAGTGACTGCGGGTCAACACCATTGTTCTTGGACTTGGACATGGTGCCAATGCCGCCGTATTCAATGGCCGAGCTGTCTGATTTCAGTTTGGCGCCGACAATCGAGCCTTTGGCGTCGTAGAGGTTGTCGACATCTTCAGGCCAGAAGTATTCAATGCCGCCCTGGGCATTCTTGCGCGAATAAATATGGTTGAGCACCATGCCCTGGCACAACAGTTTGGTGAAGGGCTCGCTGAATTTGACCAGGCCCAGGTCGCGCATGACGCGGGTCCAGAAACGGGCGTACAGCAGGTGCAGGACAGCGTGCTCGATGCCGCCGATGTACTGGTCCATGGGCATCCAGTAATCATTGCGCTGGTCGACCATGGCCAGGTCGTTGCCTGGTGATGTGTAGCGCATGAAATACCAGGATGAATCAACGAAGGTATCCATGGTGTCGGTTTCACGACGGGCATCGGCGCCACATTTCGGGCATTTGCACGACAGGAACGCTTCATTTTTGGCCAGCGGGTTGCCCGAGCCATCGGGGATGAGGTTTTCAGGCAGTACGACGGGCAGGTCTTGTTCGGGTACGGGTACCGGGCCGCAGCTGTCGCAGTGGATGATAGGGATGGGAGTGCCCCAGTAGCGCTGACGGGAAATGCCCCAGTCGCGCAGACGCCAGGTGGTTTGTTTCTCGCCCAGACCTTTGGCGGCCAGGTCAGCGGCGATGGCATTGACCGCATCGGCGTGTGTCAGGCCGTTGTATTTGCCTGAGTTGACGGTGTGGCCTTGTTGTTTGTCGCCATACCATTCTTGCCAGGCGTCGGTACTGTAGGTTTTGCCTTCGACCCCGATGACGTCAATAACAGGCAGGTTGTATTTTTTGGCGAAGGCGAAATCACGCTCGTCGTGGGCGGGTACACCCATGACGGCTCCGTCGCCGTAGCTCATGAGTACATAGTTGCCAACCCAGACATCAACGGCAGCCCCGGTAAGCGGGTGAGTGACCTGCAGGCCGGTAGGCATGCCTTCTTTTTCGCGGGTGGCGATTTCGGCTTCGGTGGTTCCCCCCAGCTTGCAGGCCTCGATGAATGCGGCCAGTTCGGGGTTGGTTTTTGCGGCGTGAGCGGCCAGCGGGTGTTCGGGGGCGACCGCGCAGAAAGTGACGCCCATAATGGTGTCGGCACGCGTCGTGAAGACATACATGCGGCCATTCTGGATCAGTTGGCCGGCATCGTCCGAGAGGGTATGAGTGAATGCAAACCGTACCCCTTCGCTTTTGCCGATCCAGTTTTCCTGCATCAGGCGAACCCGCTCGGGCCAGCCGGGCAAGCCATTCTTGACCTGGTCGAGCAATTCTTCGGCGTAATCGGTAATGCGAAGGTAATAACCCGGGATTTCACGTTTTTCAACGGGTGCGCCCGACCGCCAGCCTTTGCCGTCAATGACTTGCTCATTGGCCAGAACGGTTTGGTCAACCGGGTCCCAGTTCACGACCTGGGTTTTGCGGTAGGCAATGCCCTTTTCAAGCATTTTCAGGAACAGCCACTGGTTCCATTTGTAGTAGCTTGGGTCGCAGGCGCACATCTCGCGCGACCAATCGATGGCCAGCCCCATCGCCTTCATTTGTTTCTTCATGTAGGCAATGTTGTCATAGGTCCATTTGGCGGGAGGGACCTGCGATTTCATGGCTGCATTTTCTGCAGGCATGCCGAAAGCGTCCCAGCCCATTGGCATCAGCACGTTGTAACCCCGCATGCGCAACTGGCGCGCCATCATGTCGTTGATGGTGTAGTTGCGTACGTGCCCCATGTGCAGTTT
>JAAYID010000413.1 GCA_012744285.1 Alcaligenaceae bacterium | reverse complement strand
TCGGCGTCAATGGCCATCTGCTTGCCCGGCATGGCATCCAGCGTAAACCGAGCCCCCACTTCGGCGATACGGCCTGCACCCTTGGTAATGACCATGAAGTTGATGATGACCAGGATGATGAAGACAATGATGCCCACGGCAAAATTGCCGCCGATAAGAAAGTGACCAAACGCTTCAATGACCTGACCCGCCGCATCAGCGCCTTGATGGCCGTTCATCAGCACCACCCGCGTTGAGGCGACGTTCAGGGCCAGCCGCAACAAGGTTGTAAACAACAACACCGCCGGGAACGCTGCAAAATCAAGCGGCTTCTTGGTGAACATGGCCACCAGCAACACCATGATCGACATGGCAATGTTGAACGTGAAGAACAGGTCGAGCGCGATCGGCGACAGCGGCAAGATCATCATGGACAACACCATGATGATCAGAATCGGGCCGGCCAGCAATCGGGCGTGCTGTGAGCCGTTGGCTTTGAATAGAGCGAGTAATTGATTCATTCAGTGACAGATTCAGGCGGACGACGCCAACGGATCGAGTTCAGGCGGTACAGGCAGGTTTTCAGGCAGCACAGGCTGATGGCCCACCCCCTCATTCCAGTTACGCAGCTGGAATACCCAGGCCAACACTTCAGCCACCGCTTTGTAAAGTTCAACAGGTATTTCTTGCCCCAGTTCTACGTGCTCGTGCAGCGCGCGCGCCAACGGCGGCGCACTGAGCATCGGCACGTTGCTTTCCTCGGCCACCATCCGGATACGCGCCGCGACCAGGCCGGTACCTTTGGCCAGCACACGCGGTGCCCCACCCGACCCGTCTTCATACTTGAGGGCCACCGCGTAGTGGGTCGGGTTGGTGACCACCACATCGGCCTGGGGTACCGAAGACATCATGCGCTGGCGTGCCATGGCACGCTGCTGCTGGCGAATACGACCCTTGACATGGGGGTCACCATCGCTTTCTTTGTGCTCTTGCTTGACGTCCTGCTTGCTCATGCGCAGCTTTTTATGGTGACTGTACAGCTGCCATGGCGCATCAATAAGCACCAGCAACAGCAAAGCCGCCACAATCAGTGCACTGCACAAGGCCACCAGACGCATGCCGTTGGCCATGGCCGCAGACGGTGAGGCATGCATCAGGGCCAGCATGTCGCCCCGATACGACCAGATCACCCAGGCGGCAATGCCACCAATAACGGTGGCCTTGAGCAGGGTTTTGATGAGTTCGACCAGCGTTTGCATCGAAAACATGCGCTTGACCCCCTCAAGGGGATTCAGGCGGCTGAATTTCGGCTCGAGCGCCTTCGTTGAAAACAAAAGCCCCCCCAACGACACCGAAGAAAAGACCGCCAGAATGACCAGCATGCCGAAAATGGGTAACAGCACCAGCAGCGCATTCCAGGCGGAACTAATGGCCTGTTCGGTCATGACGCCCGTATCTTTGGTTACGCGCAGATCAAACCACATGCCCGCGCGAATCACGCCTGTAAGGGTGCGATAGAGTTCTCCCCCCATAACCCACAAACCAGCCACCCCTCCGGCCAACAACATGAACGTGTTCAGCTCACGCGAACGCGCCACCTGCCCTTCTTCTCGCGCCTTTTCCAGGCGCCTGGGGGTGGCGGATTCGGTTTTTTCGAGGTCGCTATCCTCTGCCATGAATTGAAACGCTGCCGGAAAAAATTAAAGGTAAAACCTGCCTGCCCGGATTGTAAAGCAGACTTGTTTCACCTAAGGATGAAGCAGCGCGGATAAAATCGCTTACTTCTGATTTAAAAACCGAGACTTGAGAGCAAGTCATCGACCTGGTCCTGGTTGGATACCACCTCAGGCTTGCCTTCCGGCTTGATTTGCGGACCATTCACCAGTGTTTCGATTTCTTTCTTTTTGGCTTCGCGCGTTTCTTCCGGCAGATAGGTGATCAGCACCTGGATCAGTTCGGTTTCAATGGAGTTGATCACGGCCAGCATGCGCATGATGACCTGACCGGTAAGGTCCTGAAAATCTTGTGCCATGATGATTTCCAGCAGCTTGTCTTGCGACACCCGGGTCTTATCGGGGATGTCGCGCAACAACTGACGCGTGTCATCGACCAGCTGTTTGGCCTCGGTGAGCTCGGCCGGGTGGTTGAACCACTCTTGCCAGCGAGCATCAAGGGTTTCAGCCTGACGCTGCATTTCTTCCTGGAGCGGGCGCGCCTCTTCGGCCGCATTCAACACCCGGTTGGCCGCCTGTTCGGTCATGCGCGCGACGTAGTCAAGACGCTCGCGTGCATCTGGAATGGCATCGGCCGCCTCGCTGACGGCCTGATCAAGCCCGAGTTCACGCATGCCCTCGCGCAGCATGCGCGTTACGCTGGCAATGCGGTGGATGAGTTCGGGTTGCGGCTCGGGTGTTGCTGGCGTACCCTGCGCTTCTGTCGTCATGCCCGGCCCCTTACGCGTTGATCTTTTCGAAAATTTTGTTCAGCTTTTCTTCGAGAACGGCGGCAGTGAATGGCTTGACCACATAACCGCTGGCACCGGCCTTGGCCGCCGCCACAATATTTTCTTTCTTGGCTTCAGCGGTTACCATCAGAACCGGCAAACTGGACAGGTTCGGATCAGCCCGGATTTGCTGCAACATGGTCAGACCATCCATATTGGGCATGTTCCAGTCAGAGACGATGAGGTCAAAGTTGCCATTACGGATCTTGTCGAGCCCCATCTGGCCGTCTTCGGCTTCATCGACGTTCTCGAAACCGAGATCTTTTAGCAGATTCCTGATAATCCGGCGCATGGTCGGGAAGTCGTCGACCACCAGGATCTTGATGTTTTTCTGAACCACGTTTTATTCTCCTGAATTTTTATCGTCGTACCCTTGGGTGACTTAAACACGATGCCCGTAGGCACCTGCGCTGGCTAACAGTTTTTCACTCATTTGGGCCAAAGGCACGGCTTCGTCGGCAGCGCCGATCAGCAAGGCTTCGCGCGGCATGCCGAACACGACACAGCTGGCCTCGTCTTGAGCAAACGTGGCGGCGCCGGCCTTTTTCATGGCCAGCATACCCAAAGCCCCATCTTTCCCCATACCGGTCAACAAGGCACCCACGGCATTCTTGCCGGCCACTTCAGCC
>JAAYID010000412.1 GCA_012744285.1 Alcaligenaceae bacterium | reverse complement strand
GATACCGGCCTGTTCTTTTCGGTAGACCCCGGGGCCGACGCCACCGTCGGCGGCATGACCTCGACACGCGCCAGCGGCACCAACACGGTTCGTTATGGCACCATGGCTGACGTTGTGCGCGGCCTTGAGGTGGTATTGGCCGACGGCCGCATCATCCGCACCGGCAACCGTGCCCGCAAATCGTCCGCAGGCTACGACCTGACCCACCTGTTCGTCGGTGCCGAAGGCACGCTGGGCATCGTCACCGAAGTCACGCTGCGCCTGTACCCCCGACCCGAGCATGTGATTTCAGCCACCTGCCGGTTTCCGGACGCCCAATCCGCCGTCGACACGGCCGTCGCCATCATGCAGTCCGGCATCAGTATTGCGCGGGTCGAATACCTTGACGAGGTCATGGTCGACGCCGTCAACCGCTACTCCAAATTTGACCTGCCCGTCACCCCGCACCTGTTCTTTGAATTTCATGGCTCGCCCTCTCAGGCCCAGGAAATCAGTGCCACCGTGCAGGAAATCGCCGAAGATAACGGCGGCGAAGGCTTCGCCTGCGCTACCCAGGCCGAGGAGCGCGAACGCCTGTGGCGGGCACGGCACGATTGCGCCTACGCCTGCATGGCCTACGAGCGTCCCAAACGCATGATGACGACCGATGTCTGTGTACCGTTGACCGCCCTGCCCGAAAATATGCGTGCAGCCCGTGAAGACGCGGCCAATGCCGGCATCACCGCCCCCATCCTGGGTCACCTGGGCGACGGCAACTTCCACATGGTGCTGCTGATCGACCCGGAAAATGCCGAACAGGTTCAACGCGCCGAAGACGTCAATCGACGCGTGGTTGAACGCGCCATCGCCAGTGGCGGGTCATGCACCGGTGAACACGGCGTCGGCATGGGCAAACGCGAATACCTGCGCATCGAACACGGCGAAGCCCTGAATGTCATGCACAGCATAAAAAATGCTCTTGACCCACTCGGGTTGATGAACCCGGGCAAGGTGCTGCCTGACTAGCGCGGCTGATCCCCTGACCGACCAGCACACTTGTTTTACCCAACTGCCGGGCCCATGCGCCCGGCATTTTTACACCATCAAGGCACTACCCGAGCCACACCCAACTCGCTCAGATTGCGCACCATGTCCTCAGCCGAAGTCTCCGGGTTGACCCGGGTATCTATTTTCAGGACCCGCCCCTCTTTGTCGATGTAAAACGTATGACGCTTGGCCACACCCAGCAAGCCCAAAACACCCCATGCCTTGGCGACCGACTTGTCCTCATCACTGAGTATCGGAAAATCGGCGTTGGTTTGTGATGAAAAGTCCTGGTTGTCGGCCAGGGGATCGACACTGGCCATAAAGTAGGTCACATCAAACTGCCGGATCTTGTCGCCATTTTCGGCCAGAGACTTACACTCAATCGTGCAGCCATAGGTGTTCGCCATGGGAAACCAGGCCACGACAACCGCCTGCGTCCCCCGATAATCGGACAGCTGATAGGTCTTGCCATCTGCGCCCGGCAACCGAAAATCGGGGGCCATGTCACCCACCTCAAGCGCCCGGGCCAACCCTGAAAACGCCAGCAAGAAGCCTGCCAGCAAAGCCACGACACTACGTCTGCGCATCACCATCTCCACTCACTTATACCGGCTTCTACTATATCGCTGTTCAGGCAGAAGCCACGACACCGAACGACGCCATACCCGGGTCAATCCTGCGTAGTGGCGCTGCAACAACCACATCATCATCTTGCAAAGCACCGCTGGCAGGTCTCTAATTAAATCTTTATTCCTGTCAGGACGGCCAACATGTCATCAACATCCGCAAGTCCTATCGCCACCACCGGTCTGATTCTTGGGCCTCTTTTGCTGCTGCTGTGCGTGTTCACCGACCCACCCGGAGGCATGTCAGAAGCCGCCTGGTCCGCAACCGGCATTACGCTACTGATGGCAGTCTGGTGGGCCACAGAGGCCATCCCCATCCCGGCCACATCACTGCTTCCGATCCTGCTCATCCCGGTTCTGGATATTGGCACCCTGACCAGCGCCACGTCGCCTTATGCCAACCCCGTCATTTTTCTTTTCCTCGGCGGCTTTGTCATTGGCCTGGCCATGCAGCAATGGAATCTGCACCGTCGTGTCGCCCTGACGACTCTGCTCCTGATGGGCAGCAAGCCACGCCTGCAAATCGCAGGCATCATGATTGCCACCGGCTTCCTGAGCATGTGGGTCAGCAACACGGCTACCGCCATCATGATGTTGCCCATTGGCATGTCGGTTGCCGAGATGTTGACGGCAGACTCAACCTCGGAAAAAGACAATGCCCGGTTCATGACCGCCATGCTGCTCGCCATCGCCTATGCCTCCAGTATCGGCGGCATTGCCACGCTTATCGGCACGCCGCCAAACGCGTTCCTGGCGGGTTTTCTCAGCAAAACCTACGGCATCGAGATCGGTTTCGGCCAATGGATGCTGTTGGGTGTCCCCATCGCAACGGTCCTCATGGTGTTCACATGGTGGTGGCTGACCCGCAAAGGCTTTGACCTCAAAGCGGCTGACAGCACCACCGTCATTCGGCAAGCCCTCGACAAACTGGGGCCAATGAGCAAAGGCGAGAAGTGGGTGGCCCTGATTTTTGTACTGGCGGCCCTGGCCTGGATCTTCCGGCCCATGGTGGCCGACTATATCCCCGGTCTCAATGACACCAGCAT
>JAAYID010000411.1 GCA_012744285.1 Alcaligenaceae bacterium | reverse complement strand
GGCATGGACGCAAAGATTGTTGATGAATTGCGAGCCGCAGTGCATAAGGCCAACGCAGCGCTTGACCACGACACGCAATACATCACCCAGGAATGCAGCATGCTTGACGCTGACGAAGCAACCGCAGTGCTTGAACCACGTCGAAACCGATTTGCTGTGCTGCTGGCTGATATCGGTCTGGTGGCCAGCAACTGGACCCAGCAACGTGTGCAATCGCCCGGTGGCTTGGTGCCTGGGAAAGCGTGATGGCCATGATCAAAAGCATCCGCATCATCTCTGATGGCACGGCTCACGGTACCCAGGTGCTTATGCCTGACGGAACGCGAGTGCCAAAGGTGATTGAGATTGAGATTTTGCCGTTACGACATGGCGAGGACTTGCGTGCCCGGTTGACGGTGGCAGTGGACGCGCTCGATGTTGTGGCTGATGCTCAGATCCTCACGACGCAGGTTGGTTGATATGGCCAAGCTCAAAATGCTCAAGCCTAGGCTGGCCATTGCAAAGCCTACCCGCAAGACAGCCACAACCCGTGAGGTCCGCATAACCGGGCGCAGGCTTCAGAATCGACGGATCAAGGTCTGGGCCAGCAACCCGCGCTGTGTGTGCTGCGGCAAGCTGACAGTGTTTCCCCACGGCTTTGAGCTGGATCACATTGTGCCGCTGTTCCAGGGTGGCCAGGATACCGAAGCAAACTGTCAGGTGCTGTGCGTTGAGCGGCTGCCTGATGGGCGCAAGATTGGGTGTCACGTTGATAAGTCTGCTGAGGAGGTGATGGGATGATCGAAATCTGGCAAGAGGTGAATTGCCCGCAGCACGATGTGGACCTGTTCGGTGATGACCTAGTGTATGCAGGGCAGGAGTTTCACTGCGTCGCATGCGGCGGCACTCACGTTGCAGCACCGGGCCTGGTAGCGACGTACGTTGAGATCAATGGGGTGCAAAGCTATCCAGAGCTGCCTGCTTCGGCTGAAGAGCTGCGTGCGCTGGCTGGTCGGCCCAACCCCCACCCCGGGGGTAAAAGTTCAGGGGTCTGAGTGCCCGGAAACCGCCCGGTACCTCACGCGCAGAAAATTTCCCCTTTTCACATATTTGTTAACGAGGTTGTTCATGGCATTAACCGACAAGAAGCGGCGGTATGTAGCCGCGCGATTGTCGGGCCTGTCGGGTGCGAAAGCGGCTATTGCTGCGGGTTACAGCGAAAAAGGCGCAGCCCAGGCAGCGGCCCGACTGAATAAAGATCCGGACGTTGCTGCTGCTTTGAAGCGTGCTGGAAAAGTTAACAATGATGTTAACCGGCCAGACGTTGCTCAGACCGATTCCGAGCAGGCTGGTGTCGCCGTTGGGCTGGAAGCGCTTGGGCTGACTTCTGACCCAAAGAAGGTGCTCGTTGCGCTGATGAATGACGCTGGCGAAGATCCAAAGCTTCGATTGGAAGCGGCCAAGGCGTTGATGCCGTTTGTGCACGCCAGAAAAGGTGAGGGCGGCAAGAAAGAAGCTAAGCAAGAGGAAGCACAGAAGGTGGCCAGCCGATTCAGTGCAGCAGCCCCGCCCAGGCTGGTGGCGTCCGGAGGTAAGAAGCTGTGACGCCTTTCCCTGAATGGTCAACCGCGTGTTTGGATTGGGGCCAGCGCCTTAAAGATGGCCGCTCGATCATCCCGCCGCCAATCTTTCCGGATCAGGCCAAGCAGGCCCTGGCGATTTTTAAGGAACTGCGGGTTGTCGATCTGCCGGGCAAGCCAACGTTTGGTGAATGTTCTGAGCAATGGGTGTTTGATTTCGTGGCCGCCATCTTTGGCGCTTACGATGCCGACACCGGCAAACAGCTGATCCGTGAATATGGCCTGCTGATTTCGAAGAAAAACACCAAATCGACCATTGCCGCCGGCATCATGCTGACGGCGGTGATTCTGTGCTGGCGTGAAGATGAAGAGCATCTGATTCTTGCGCCCACCAAAGAGGTGGCAGACAACTCGTTCAAGCCGGCGGCCGGAATGATCCGGGCCGATGGTGAGCTGTCAGACTTGTTTCATGTCCAGGATTACACCCGCACGATTACGCACCGGGTGACCAAAGCCAGCCTGAAGGTGGTGGCTGCGGACACCGATACGGTATCTGGCAAGAAGGCGGGCCGGATCATGGTTGATGAGCTTTGGGTGTTCGGCAAGAAAGCCAACGCCGAAGCGATGTTCATGGAGGCATTGGGCGGACAGGTTTCGCGTGAAGAGGGCTGGGTCATTTTCCTGACCACTCAGAGCGACGAGCCTCCGGCCGGTGTGTTTAAGGAAAAGCTGGGCTACTGGCGCGATGTGCGCGATGGCAAGATTGTCGATCCGAAGACCTTGCCGGTACTGTACGAATTCCCGCAATCCGTGATCGAGTCGAAGGCCTATCTGTCGCCGTCGAATTTCTACATGACCAACCCCAATCTGGGTCGGTCAGTGTCGGCGGAGTGGCTTGAGGATCAGCTGCGAAAGAACCAGCACAAGAAGGACGGCGGGTTTCAGCAGTTTCTGGCCAAGCACTTGAACATCGAAATTGGCATGAATCTGCGGTCTGACCGGTGGGTTGGGGCTGATCACTGGGAGGCCAGGGCCGAATCTGGCCTGAGCTTTGATGCTGTCCTGGATCGCTCCGAGGTGGTCGTGGCCGGGGTCGATGGCGGTGGTCTGGATGACTTGCTGGGACTGGCCGTCATCGGTCGGGAAAAAGAAACCGGGCGCTGGCTTCACTGGGGCCGGGCCTGGGCACACCCTTCGGTCATGGAGCGGCGCAAAGAGATTGCGCCCAGGCTGAACGACTTCGCCCTTGAGGGTGATCTGTCACTGGTTGAGCGCATTGGTCAGGACGTTCAGGAGTTGGCAGCCATTCTGGCCGATATTCACCGGCGCGGTCTGTTCCCCGAGCAAAACGCCATTGGGCTGGATCAGATCGGTATCAACTTTGAGGAGTCGTTTGCCGAGGCTGAGATTCCTGATGAGCTGCTGACGGGTATCAGCCAGGGGTACCGCATGGGCGGCACGATCAAGACGGTTGAGCGCAAGCTGGCTGAAGGTGCGTTCGTTCACTGTGGTCGGCCCATGATGGCTTGGTGCGTTGGTAATGCGCGGGTTGAGCAGCGCGCCAACTCGATACTGATCACAAAGCAGGCCTCGGGCACTGCAAAAATTGACCCATTGATGGCGCTGTTTGACGCGGCCCATTTGATGGCGATGAACCCGGCTGCGTCCGGTCAATCTGTTTACGAAACGCGTGGCATCAGGTTTCTGTAAAGGTAAATGATGGATTTATTCAAACTGTTCCGCCGTGAAAAGGCGGTGGCACAGTCGCGCCCGCGTGCCGAAGGGGTCGCCTTCAATGGCTTTGATGACCCAGCCTTTCTGGAGTATGCCCGAGCTGGCGCAATTTCCGACACCAAAGCGCTTCGCAACATGGCTGTGCTTCGTTGCGTGTCGCTGATTTCCCGTGCCATCGGCATGCTGCCAGTTTCGCCGTATGTTGAGGGCGATGAAAAGCGTGTTGCCAAAGATCACCCGGCTTACCGGCTGATCAAACTCAAGCCTAACGACTGGCAGACCCCGATGGAGTTCAAAAGCCAGCTCGAACTGAGCGTTTTGCAGCATGGCGATGGTTATGCGCGGATCATTCGCGCTGGCGGCAGACCGATTCGGCTGATTCCGCTGAAATACGACCGCGTGACGGCCAAACTGCGCGGTGATTGGCGCATGGAATACCAGGTGACTGACGGCAAGGGCAGCATGATTACGCTGCCTGCCGAGGAAATGTTTCACCTGCGCGACCTGAGCGCAGACGGAGAGACCGGGCTGTCGCGTCAAAAGCTGGCTCAGGAAGCGATTGATCTTGCATTGCAGGCTCAGGAGGCGGCACGCAACGTATTTAAGACCGGCGTTATGGCTGGCGGTGCCATTGAGGTGCCCAAGGCGCTTTCCGATACGGCCTACAAGCGCATGAAGGATTCGCTGGACTCCGATTACAGCGGCGCTGAAAACGTCAATAAGTGGATGATCGCCGAGGAAGGAGCAAAGGCCAACCGGTTTTCTTCCACGGCCAAGGATGCGCAGCAGCTTGAAAGCCGCAACTACCAGGTCGAGGAAGTTGCCCGCCTTTACGGCGTACCTCGCCCATTGCTGATGATGGATGACACCAGCTGGGGCTCAGGCATTGAGCAACTGGCCATTTTCTTTGTGCAGTTCACCCTGGCTGAGCGGTTCGTTGCGTGGGAGCAGGCGTTGGCCCGGTCTTTGCTGACGGATGCTGAGCTGGGCAAGATTTACTTCAAATTCAATGAGCGTGCGCTGATGCGCGGCACGCTGAAAGACCAGGCCGACTTCTTTGCCAAGGCGCTTGGCTCTGGTGGCCATGCGCCATGGATGACTCAAAAAGAGGTCCGAGGGCTGTCTGAGCTACCCGCTTCTGATGATGACGTCGCAAGCCTGCCGAAAAACCCAATGCAACAACAAGGAGCAGCCAATGAGCTTGCTAAAACTGCCTGAAATCCAGGCCTCGCACGCGATCAGCAAAGCGCAGTTCGACATGCGCCCTGATGCGCTCGAGCGGTGGGAGCCTGCCATCCGTTCGGCCGCTGAGGGCGATACGTCCATTTCGGTTTATGACGCCATCGGCGAGGGATGGGATGGTTCTGGCGTGACCGCCAAGCGTATCGGCGCCGCCCTGCGTTCCATTGGGCCGAAAGATGTGATCGTTAATATCAATTCGCCCGGGGGCGACTTCTTCGAGGGCGTTTCGATCTACAACCTGCTGCGCGAGCATCCGGCCAAGGTGACCGTTCGCGTCATGGGTCTTGCAGCCTCCGCTGCATCGGTGATTGCCATGGCGGGTGATGAAATTCTGATGGGTGACGGATCATTCATCATGATTCACAACGCTTGGGCTGTTGCGATCGGCAACCGACATGACATGCGGGCTGCGTCCGAGCAGCTTGAGCCGTTTGATGCGGCGATGGCCGACGTCTACGCCGCACGCACCGGCATGAGTGCCAAGGATGCTGCGGCCATGATGGATAAAGAGACATGGATCGGTGCGAGCCAAGCGGTTGAGGATGGCTTTGCCACCGGCATGATTGAAGAAGGACAAATCACCAAAGACACCAAGGCAAGCGGCGATAAACGTGCGCTTGCCATGATTGAGGCATCGATGGCCAAGGCCGGATACAGCCGGTCAACCCGCCGAGATGCACTCAAAGCCCTATTTTCTGGCAAGCCGGGCGCTGCCGAAAACGATGCCACGCCGAGCGCTGGCGATAAACTTGCAGCGATGCTGCAAAACCTTACCCAGACTTTACGAGGATAAAGCATCATGAACAAATCAACATTGGCCGCACTTGCGGCTTTTTTTACGCCTTCTGCTATGGGCTTTGTGCCGCGCGGCATCGTGTCGGTTCGCGCTGAGACTGATGTCAAAGCCAGCATCGAACAGCTTGGCCAGGCCTTTGAGGCCTTCAAAGCCACGCACAAGCAGGAGGTCGAGGCCCTTAAAAATGGCGCAGCCACTTCGGAGGTCCAGGCCAAATTAGAGAAAATCGAAGCCGACCTAGTCCGCCATCAGAAGGAAATCGAAGACGCGCACGTTAAAGCTGCTGCCGGCATGAGCGGCAAGCCCGGGGTGAAAGACACGGAATACTCCGACGCTTTTGCCGCTCACATGAAAAAAGGTGAGGTTCAAGCCGCTTTAAACAAGGGCGCTGACGATGAGGGCGGCTATCTGACCCCGACTGAGTGGGATCGCACCATCACCGACAAGCTGGTGCTCGTTTCGCCCATGCGTCAGATTGCCAGCGTTGTTCAAACCAGCAAAAACGCCTACACCAAGCTGTTCAACGTGGGTGGCACAGCCTCTGGCTGGGTGGGTGAGGCTGACGCTCGGGCCGAAACCGCAACGAGCGAGTTTGCGCCTCTGACCATCACGACAGGTGAGATTTACGCCAACCCTGCTGCCACTCAGCAGATTCTGGATGATTCGGAAATCAACCTTGAGCAGTGGCTGGCCGGCGAAGTGCAAACCGAGTTTGCCAAACAGGAAGGTACTGCCTTCGTGTCCGGCAACGGCACAAACAAACCCTTCGGCATCCTGACCTACGTTACTGGGGCTGCTAACGCGGCAAAACACCCGTTCGGCGCCATCACGCTGGTCAAATCCGGCAATGCCAACCTCTTGACTGCTGACGGCATCATTGATCTGGTTTATGACTTGCCCAGCGCCTTTACCGGCAATGCGCGTTTCATCATGAATCGCAAGACCATGGCAGCGGCTCGCAAGCTGAAAGACGGTTCCGGCACATACCTGTGGCAACCTTCATACCTTGCGGGCCAGCCTTCAACTTTGGCAGGGTTTGCAGTTACTGAAGTGCCAGACATGCCTGATGTCGCTGCTGGCGCCAAGCCCATCATGTTCGGCGACTTCCGCCAGGGCTACTTGATCGTTGATCGTGTGGGCGTTCGCGTGCTGCGTGATCCTTACACCAAGAAGCCATACGTTTTGTTCTACACGACCAAGCGTGTTGGTGGCGGTGTGGTCAACCCCAAGTGCCTGCGTGCCTTGAACGTAGCCGCCTAACCAATCTGGCCCGCTCATGTAGCGGGCCTTCTTCTTTCTGGGGTATGGAAATGCAAAACACGAAGATTTACTTCAAGCAGGGCGGTGACGAGCTGGTGGTTGGTGCTGGCGCAACACTGACACTTGAGGCTGGCTCTACGCTAGTTGGCGCGGCTGAAACGGCATCGTGGGACACCATGACAGGCAAGCCTGTTGTAATTGCTGCTGGCGCAGATAAGGCCGCAGCACGCGCTGCCATTGATGCTGCTGTTGATACGCATGATCACGCTGTTGTTGAGGATGCTGCATCTGGTTTGGCTGCTGCTGCCGATATTCAGGCGCTTGCCATTGCCTTATCGACACGCATCAAGGCGCTTGAAGATGCGGCGGGGGGCTAATCATGAAGTTCATCCAACCATTTAAAGGTTGCAAGCAGGGCGATCTCTACCCGACTCAGTTCGCCGTAGGTGATGAGTGCCCGCCTGAATTGGAATTTGCAGCCATGGACGTTGGCGCTGTTGCGGCAGACAAGCCCGAACGCAAACAAAAGGCTGTAAACGATGGCAATCCTGGCGCTTGATGAGGCCCGCAGCCACTGCCGGCTGGAGCCCGACTATCCAGCCGAGCAGCTGACGCCCTACATTGATGCGGCTCAGGGGTACGTTGTCGCTCACCTGAACCGGGCTGTTTTCGAGGATCAGAAGGCGCTGACTGACGCACAGGATGCGCTGGCTGCAGCCCTTGGTGCCGCCTATGACGACCACGCCGCTTCGGTCGATGCTGCTGCCCTGGTTGAAAACCCCGCTCAACGTCAGGCGATGCTGGGCCTGGCTGCCAAACGCTTTGCAGATGCGCAGCTACTGGCCGCACGAACCATGAACGGCATCGTGGCTGACGGCACCATTCGCGCCGCCATGCTGCTCACACTGGGTAACCTGTTTGCTCATCGTGAGGCTGATGTTGTTGGGGTGTCCGTCGCAGCGCTGCCCACTGGCGTTCCTGAGTTGCTGCGCAGTTACCGCATGGTGCAGATGCCATGAGAGCCGGCCAACTTAACCGGCGCGTCACCATCGAGCGCAAGACTGACGCCAAAGATGCATTCAATCAGCCTCTGCCTGATGCCTGGGAAACCCTGGCGACAGTCTGGGCAAGCATCCTGCATAAGAGCGGGGCAGAGGCGATCAAGGCTGATGCAGGAGCGTCAATTGTTCAGGCCAGCATTCGCATTCGGTACCGCGCAGATATCACCGCCGGTATGCGTGTTAAGCACGGCGCCGTGGTCTACGCGATCAATGCAGTGCTCCCTGATGAGGTGCGTCGTGAGTATGTCGACCTGGTGTGCGAGGTGGTGCAGTGAGCGGAGGCGCAAATTCCTTTTCCATCAAGGTGGACACTGCCAGCCTTGACTCCTGGCTGACCAGTATGGATGAGCGCGTTGATGAGGCTGTTCGCCCTGCGGCGCAGGCCATGGCTCAGGTGTTTTATGACGAGGTCAAGCGCAATGTGGGCAAGATCGGTCGCGTAACGGGCAATCTTGAAAGTTCGATCTACCAAGCATTCAGCAAAGACAATTCAAGCCAGACCAGGGTCACGTATCACGTCAGCTGGAACCACAAAAAGGCACCGCACGGGCATCTTGTTGAGTATGGCTATATGCGACGGTATCAGATGTACCTGGACGGCCAGGGCAACGTGCGCCCCATGGTTCGCCCGGGCATGGACGGCCAATCAAGGCCGAAACGTCGTGCTTCGCAGGCCGAAAAAGACGCCTATTACGTCCCATTGCCAGGAGGCCCCAAGCAAGTTGCGGCAAGGCCGTTTGTTCGGCCGGCAATGAACAGCAGCACGATTGAAATGGCAATTGCCGCAGCGCAGAACAAGTTGGTCAGCTACATATTCGGTGATGCCCAATGGAATTGACACTTATTGCTCTTTTGTCGCCGCTGGTGGGAGGTCGGGTGTTTCCCGATGTTGCCCCCATCGGCACAGCCAGGCCCTATATCACCTGGCAGCAGTTTGGCGGCGACGTCATCAAGCCGCTTGCCAATGAGGTGGCCAGCAAGCGCAACTCGACAGTGCAGATCAACGTCTGGTCAGACACGCGCCTGCAGGCCAATCAGCTGATTTTGCAGGCAGAGACCGCCCTGGTGACATCGAGCGCTTTTATTGCGCGCCCGATATCTGCTTTCGCGGCCCGGCATGAGGAGGACGTAGACCTCTACGGTGCCGAGCAGGATTTCTCAATATGGAGTGACCGTTGAACGATTCAACCAAAGCCCTACACACCAGCCTCATTCGTTGCCTGCGCGGAATTCTTTCCGCCTGGGAGCAATGGCTCGAAAAACAGTAACCCCTTCTTCATCAACCCTGCTACGCGGTTGACCACGTCGGCAACGCCACTCCCATCAGGGACTCGCAGCCGGCCCCGTCGCCAAAGCCTCGCAGAACGCAATCGCCGCCTTTTGGGCGGTTTTTTCATTTCTGGAGGCCCAAATGGCTTACGCTTTTCCCGAAGGCAGCAAGTTCTTTTTCTCTGATACTTTCGCTGCCGCCAAAACTATTTCTGCAATGACCAATGACAACCCTGGGCGAGCAACTTCCGTTGCGCACGGCTTCATTGATGGCGATGAAATCCTCTTGCTGTCTGACTGGGAGGATGCTTCCGACTCGGTTTTCCGCGTCGATCAGCAGACCGTGGATACATTCGATGTTCTTGGTCTGAACACCTCAGACACGAACTGGTTCAGCCCAGGATCCGGCACCGGTACGGCAGCAAAAGTTACCAACTGGGTGGAAATCCCCCAAGTGCTGACCATCGCAACCACTGGCGGTGACCCTCGCTTTACCACCATCAGCCCTCTGGCTCGGCGCAACTCAATCAACATCCCAACCGGCTTCAACCCCCAGTCAATCACCTTGACGATGGGGCACGATGCCGCCAATGCCAACTACCAGAAGATGCTGGACGTATCCCGCACGCTTCGCAAGGTGGCGTTCAAGATGGTCATTTCTGGCGGCGTTTCATCTTACGGCTACGGCCATCTGGCTGTTTCCGAGTTGCCGCAGCTTAACGTTAACCAGCCCAACCAGGTGCAAGCATCGTTCTCGTTGCTTGGCCGCTCTATCAGCTACGCCTAAGTAGCTTCTCCTTGGGCCTTCGGGCCTTTTGCCCGTCCTGATTGGTTTCAGGGCGGGTTCTTTTTATGCCCGCCAAAGAAGCGGGCTTTTTCATATCTCAAGGAAATATCATGGCAAAGATCAAATTGGGCCAGCGCCCTGAATCGTTCAAGCACACCGTCAAGTTCAAAATGCTTGATGGCTCTGAGGCCAGCATCGAGGTGGATTTCGCTTATCGCACCCGCAAGGAGTTCGGCCAGTTTATTGATGAAATTTTTGCGCAGTCCAAGGAAGAGCGCCCGGCCGATGATGACTTCAGCTGGTCAGCCTTGATGGAAAAGACCGGTTCGGCCAACGCCGAGTACGTCATGAAGGCGGTCAAGGGCTGGAATCTTGACGAGCCTTTCACCAAAGAAAACGTCGAGCAGTTGGCCGATGAGCTGCCGGCGGCGATTACCGCCATCATGGACACGTATCGCGAGGCCGTGACGCAGGGCCGCTTGGGAAACTAACGCTTGCCGCCTTGGCGCTGTATCAGGCAGCGCCTGGCGAGAAGGCATACAACGCTTTTGATCTGGGCCTGCTCTTGCAGCCCAAGGCGCCTGACGTGGTGGAGGTCTGGCCAGAAAACTGGCCTGCCGTTGAGCTGTTCATTGCGCTTGGCACGCAGTGGCGTGTTTCGATGGGTGGGCCGACAGGTCTGGATTACAACGTGCTGTGGACCATGATCGAAAGGAAAAAGCTATCGATAGAGGATGGTGATGACCTGTTTTACTGCGTTACCCATCTCGAGCATGAAGCATTGAAGGCGATGCGGCCAGAGCAGTGACCTTCCCGTGTTACGGTATTGATTCGTTACTTTTCGCGGGAGGTGGGTGACATGCGCAGCTTTCTTATTGTGATTGGATTTTTGGCACTATCTGGTTGCATCGATGAGATGAGTGCCAAAAGCGCGGTAAAAAAACTATTGAATGACCCTGGCAGCGCTATGTTTTCCGAACTGCGAAAGGTTGGCGACACCGGCAACATATGCGGTTATGTGAACGCAAAAAATCGCATGGGTGGGTATGTTGGGGATACTCCTTTTTATTACGAAAGCGGCGGTTACGCGGCAATCGTTTCCCCTGTTAAAGATAGGGACTTTCAAAGCTTGTATCGCAGCATTAAAGCGCAGAGTGATTTTGGCGACGAGCTGATTGAGCTACGTTTTAAGTGTGATCATGCTTTGGGGTGGAATCGAGTTTGCGGCTCGCCTTATCCATTCAGCATTCCTGATCTTTGTGAGGTCATTACAAATCAAAGCGCCACAGATTTGTATTACGTTTTGCGTAGCAGGTTCGATAAATAGAGGGCATTCCCCTTGTTGGTAGCAAAAGATATTCACGCCCCACTTCGGTGGGGCTTTTTTATTGGTGAAGCATGGCAACTGAAAATCGCAAAGTACAGCTGGAGGCGGGGCTTGATGCCAGCGGCGTCAAGCAAGGCGCCCAAGAGGTCAAAAATGCCGTCAGCGATATGGCGAACGCTGTCACGCAAGAGGCAGGCCGTGCCGGTCAGGCCACGAGCAAAATTGGTGATGGCGGCTCGCAGGCCTCCGATAAGGTTGACCGCTCCACCAAGAGCATGATTGCGTCCATCCAGCGGCTGACTGCGCAGATGGAAGCGGGCGGGCGCACGACCTCGAAGTATTACGAAGCGCTGGCCCAGCAACGCGGCGTTGATGTCTCGGCGCTGCGACCGTATCTCGAGCAGCTTGAACAGGTCAAAGCTCGCCAGGAGCAAGCCAGCGGGGCCTTGGCCTCTGGTGCGGTTCAACTGGACAAGTATGGACTGTCTGCAAAGCAAACCGCCGCAGCCATGCGGGGCGTGCCTGCGCAACTGACGGATATCTTTGTGTCGCTTCAAGGCGGTCAAGCGCCAATTACTGTTTTGTTGCAGCAGGGCGGCCAGCTCAAAGACATGTTTGGGGGGGTAGTTCCCGCTGCCAAGGCCCTTGGGTCTGCCGTTCTTGGCATGGTGAATCCTTTCACAATTGCGGCTGCGGCCGCGACCGGCTTGTTCATTGTTTACCAGAAGGGCGCTACGGAGCTGGAGCAGTTCAACAAGAATGCAATCATGACCGGCAACATTGTTGGGCTAACTGGTAACCAGGTTGCAATGCTTGCGAGCCGTATGGACGCCTTGGCAGGGGTTACACGTAGCGGGGCGGTAAAGGCGCTGACTGAAGTGGCCGCCTCCGGGAAAATTTCGGCTGACCAGATGGAGCGCGTTGCCGAGGTCTCGATTCGCTCTGCTCAGATTCTTGGGCGCGAAACCAAAGACGTTGTATCGGAGTTTGCCAAGCTTGCTGACGAGCCATCCAGGGCCGCAGCCGCATTAAACGAAAAGTACAACTACCTTACCGCAGAGGTCTATCGCCAGATTCTTGCCCTCGAAGAGCAGGGCAAGGTTCAAGATGCCGTTAGGCTCTCGCAGGAAACTTGGGCTGAAGCATCAATTCAGCGCCTGGGGCAGGTAGAGGAAAAATTGAGCGCCTTGGGGCGCGCCTGGGCTTTTGTGAAGCAAAAGGCTTCTGAGGCGTGGGACGAGATGGGGGGAACTGACGAGTTAAAAACCATTGACGTCCAGCTCGAGCAGGCCAGAAGTCAAAGTATGTATTTTCGTAATCCCGTTAAAGAGAAGGAACTGGAGGAAAGGCGCAAGCAAGTGCTTGAGGAGCGCAGGCTTGAGAGCGAGGCGGCAGCTGCTGCGGCTGAGACGCAACGGATAGAGAACGAAAGAATCATCAAGCTTAACGAGGCAAATGAAGGGTGGAAAAGACAGAACGATAGTCTCAAGACCCGCATTGAACTGCGTAATGAGGAAATTTCTAACGCAAGAAAGTGGGCCGCTGAATTGGGCAAATCTGAGCAAGAGCTTGCTCAGGCAATAGATCGGATCAACAAGAAATATGAAGAAAAGCCCAAGTCGAGCGGCATCAGAACAACCGACACCGAACTGGCCCGCCTGCGTGCTTCCATTCAGGCCGAAGAGGCCAGGGCTCAGGCATTGATGGCATCTGGGTCTGCGTATTCCAAACTCAATGAATTTGAAGCGCTGGCTATCCAGTACGCGGAAAAGATCAAGCTGGCTACGAACGCCGCCACAAAGTCGCAGCTCGAGCGAAATAAGGCGCTGGCAGAGCAGGCCGGTGCCGCCAAACGCGCCAATGACGAACTGGACCGCCAGCTCAAGAGCCAGGCGCAGACGACGGATTCGGTGCGCAAGCAGAATCAATCGCTCAAAGACCAGATCGAAACCTATGGCATGGGCAAGTCGGCCATCGAAGAGATGATCATCGCCCGCCTGGAAGAGCGGCTGGCCATTGAGGAAAGCAAGCCTGGGAATGATGCTGTTGTGGCCGGCATTCGCGAAGAAATTGCCGCACGCCGCGAGCTGATGGGCAACATGCGCACGAAAGAAGCGCTCGACCTTCAGCTCAAGGAATGGGAACAGTGGGAAAAAGACGTTGGCCAGATCTTCCAGCAAGTCAGCCAATCCCTCACCGACGCCATCTTCGAAGGCGGCAAGTCAGGCCGGGATCTGGTCAAAGACCTTTTCAAGACGCTGACCCTTCGCGTACTGATCAATCCGGTGATGAACTCGATTCAGGGCGCGGTGACCAATTCGCTGGGGGGCATGTTTGGGTATCAGAACCCACAGCAGCAGGGTGGCGTAGACGCCATGGGTCTGGCCCGAGGCGCAAAAGGTCTGTATGACTCATACAGCACAGGCAGTTATGGCGTGACCGATATGCTGTACAGCGCCGGCGAGAAGATGGGGTCATACGCTGTTCAGAATTTCGCCGCAGGGATGGCGGGCTATATGCCAAGCGCCATCGGTAGCGGTGTTGCGGCGTCACTTGGTTCAGGCGCGGCAGGCACATTGATGACATCGATGCCCGCTGGCGCTACGACGACATTCTCGGCGTCTCTGGGCAGCAGTGGGGCTAGTTCGATGG
>JAAYID010000410.1 GCA_012744285.1 Alcaligenaceae bacterium | reverse complement strand
CCGTCTGGTCACGGAATGCTTCCCGGTAGCGGGCAAACGCATCGACAAACCAGCCTTGTGCGATCCAGGCGAGCACACCAGCGGCACAGAAAACGGCTAACGCAACCACCCAGGTCATACTGAAACCCCGGGTGACTCCGGCTGAAGGCCCGCGCCTGAAAAATCGTTGACTGATGACCGCCATGGTGTAACCTGATTGAAGGTCTCTGCGCTAAGACCTGCCTGTGCAAGATCGTATCCCCCGAGGCTTTCCGGCATAACGCCACACCC
Organism: Alcaligenaceae bacterium; assembly: GCA_012744285.1. Taxonomy (GTDB): domain Bacteria; phylum Pseudomonadota; class Gammaproteobacteria; order Burkholderiales; family Burkholderiaceae_B; genus Neopusillimonas; species Neopusillimonas aromaticivorans. Next base: position 2,008 of record JAAYID010000410.1, on the reverse strand, counting down.
CTTGAAACAGGCGGGTGGCCCCGGCACATACTCAAAAAGTGTCTGCGTCAGGATACGACCACTTTCAGTACCACTGACTTCAACAATCGAAGTAATCAGACGCTGCCCCGATGGCAAACGCGCCTGCTGCACGACAAAATTGATACTGGCCGCAATGTGCTCACGCACCGCCGCCAACGGCAGATCCATTCCGGCCATCAGAATCATGGTTTCAAGGCGGGACAACGCATCACGCGGGCTGTTGGCATGCAAAGTAGTCAAAGACCCCTCATGCCCGGTGTTCATGGCGGCCAGCATGTCGAAGGCCTCGGCACCACGGCACTCGCCCACCACAATACGATCGGGCCGCATGCGCAACGCGTTTCTGACCAGATCACGGATTTCAATACGTCCACGCCCTTCCAGATTCGGAGGCCGTGCTTCGAGACTGACCCGATGGGCGTGCGTGAGCTGCAGCTCGGCCGCATCTTCAATTGTGACAACCCGCTCACCGGGCGGGATGCAGTTGGACAAGATATTAAGCAAGGTCGTCTTGCCTGAACCGGTACCCCCGGACACCAGAATGTTTTTGCGACGCGACACGCAAGCCGCCAGAAAACTGGCCATACACGAGTCCAGCGCGCCCACATTGAGCAAATCGGCCATACCCGGGCGCCGCACCGGAAATTTGCGGATGGTCAGACTGGCGCCACGCAAAGCCACCGGCGCAATTACCGCGTTGACCCGCGAACCATCCTTCAAACGTGCGTCGACCATCGGCGAACTCTCATCCACCCTTCGCCCCAGTGGGGCCACGATCCGGTCGATGATTTCAAGCACGGCCTGCTCGCTGCTGAACATGGCATCGTGGCGTTGCAACCGGCCCGCCGATTCAATGTAAATCTCGTCAAAACGATTGACCATGATCTCGGTAATGGCCGTATCGGCCAGCAACGGCTCCAATGGCCCCAAGCCCACGGCCTCATCAACCACGTCACGAATCAGCTGTTCACGATCAACCCACGGCTCCAGCCCTGTATCTGCCTGAACGAGTCCCTCCAGGACATGCAAGGCTTCAGTACGCAGGCTTTCGTCGCTGAGCGTCGCAATATCGCGACGACGCAGGTCAAGTGCCTTAATCAAGGCCTGATGAAAGCGCACACGCAACGCCAGCCAGGCGGCTCGAGATACCGTACCGGCACATACCGAAGTTTCGCCATGACCCGCGTGACGCGCAACAGCAGAGACAGGCGCAACGGTTTGTGCGATGGCGACGTCAGGAACATTTTTCTTTTGCATCTCGACAGCACCCCCGAAATCATTACGGGCGGCATCAGCCTGATTGCCAGACTGCATTTCGAAACTGACCGGATGGCTATCCTGGCTCTCGCTGCCAGACGGCTTTGCTGCTGAAAAACCCGCCACCTTGATCAGGCACGGGCCTATGACCAGCTCATCACCCGGCTTCAATGGCGAATGCTGCAACACACGCCGGCCATTCAAGGCCGTCCCCAACAGTGAACCGTGATCTTCAAGAAACAGCCCGCCCGACCGGGTCGTAATCCGGGCATGCCGACGGGCCACTCGCCAGGCACGTATACACAACCCGCTTGCGGAATCACGCCCGATGTCAAGCGGCACGTCATACGCCCGTGAAATCACCTGTCCGTCTTCATAGTTGATCGTCAACGTCAACATCAGCGTATCCCCCTAAAAGTCGTGGGCGATGAATCTGCCGACGTCCACTGCGAGCCCGCACCCTCGAAAGGCCGCCACTGCTGGCCGTCTTCCGGGCTGACAGGCCCAGGCAAATCACCTGAAGGTTTGACCTGCGTATTCACCAGGGGCGGTGTTGGAAACGCGGCCTCGAGCACGGCCCCCGAACGCCGTATTCGGTCATCCAGATGGGGATTACCGGCATCCACAATCACCGGCGTCACAAAAATCGCCAGCTCGGTTTCCTGGCGCTGGAAGCGCTCGGACTTGAACAGCTCGCCAAGCACTGGAATGTCGCCCAGCCCTGGCACTT
>JAAYID010000409.1 GCA_012744285.1 Alcaligenaceae bacterium | reverse complement strand
CTCCTAAGGGAAGATTACAGGTTCGATTCCTGTCGGAGACGCCAGCGACCAGTGCAACAAAAAGAGCGCCCACGAGCGCTCTTTTTTGATTGCAAGCCTGCGCCTGCGATAAACGATGTTAGTCGTTGTTGAAAAAATTTTTCGAGTGACTCGTTTCGATATATAAAAACTGTATCGAAACCGGTATCATGACGACGCCCGCTGTGTTCATTGGCGGCGCCCTAAACCTTCACTTTTCAGTCACCCTTAACTTTTTTGGGTCGTGTCATGTTCAAACTTCGTTCGATTTGCCTTTCCGTCGCCTTCGCAGCCGCCACTTTCGGTTCTGTTACCGCTTCCGCAGCTGACCGCCGCGTCGAGATCGCCAACAAGGCGGGCGTCACCATCGTGGCGTTCCATGCGTCGCGTGCCAATATCACCGACTGGGAAGAAAATATTCTTGCCGGCCAGAAACTGAAGTCAGGCAGTTCCATCGTGATTGATATTGACGATGGTTCGGGCGGCTGCATGTTCGATTTCAAAGCAGTGTTCGCCGATGGTGATGAGGTCGTCAGCGAAGACAATAACGTTTGCGAACTGGAATTGTTCACGTTCGAATAAACGGCTTCTGGCATTCGATGCCGCAAGACCCAGGCCATGGTGCACAAAATGCCCATGGCTTTTTTTATAGTGCAGACTGTCGAGAGGTCGATGCGATTTCGACCCGGTTGCGACCGTTGCGTTTGGCCTGGTACAAGGCGTCGTCGGCGGCTTTCAGGGCATGTTCGACCGTAGTGCCAAGATCGGGTGACCAATACGCAACCCCCAGCGATATCGTAATGTGTCCCGGGCCCGGCAGGTCGTGCAGGTTGTCGACATAACTGCGCAGGCGTCCTGCAACATGTTGTCCGCCGCTGAGCGGCGTTGCCGGGAGCAGCATCAGGAACTCTTCGCCACCACTTCGGCAGAGCAGGTCTTCATCACGCGAGCAGACCCGTATCGCTGTCGCCAGTTGTTGCAGCACAACGTCACCGATGTCGTGCCCCCATGCATCGTTGACCTTTTTGAAGTGATCAATATCCAAAGCGACGACGCAGAAATCCTGGGCACTTTGCGCCAGAGCTTCCAGCGCCATTTCCTGCCCACGGCGATTCAGCAGCCCGGTCAGTGCGTCGGTTTGGGCATCAAGATTCAGTTTGACGATTTTGTGGTGAAAGGTACTCATGCTTTCGAGCATGGCCTTTTTCAGCTGGCTGGCCTCGAAGTACCATGACTCGACATTTTCAATTTTGCGTGCGGTATCGGGCAGGTCCAGTGTGCGGGCGCCTTCAGCCAGTGCGGTCAGCGGTCGGGAAATCAGTCGCGCCAGCCACCAGGCCAGGCCCAGAATAACCAGAGCGGGCAGGGCCGTGTCTTTGAGAACTCCGGTCATGAGTGAGCCCAGGGGGGCCAGAGCGTCGTGGGTGGGGCATTGCGCGACAATGCCCCAACCCGTAAGCGGAACCGGCGCGTAACCGGCCAGCATGGTGACCCCATGGCTGTTAGGGGCAGTCATTTCGCCGGTTTCACCTTCAAGAACAGCATCAATAATAGGGTTATCGCCTACAGGGGTCCCCACCCTGTTCCGGTCAGGGTGGTAGAGCAGGTTACGATTCTGGTCGATGGCATACAGGTAAGTGCTGTCACTGTAATGGTGGTTGCCCAGCAGGCGGTCGAGGATGTGGTTGCGTCGCAGGTAAATACTGCCGCCCACATAACCCATATAGTCACCCGCCGCCGAGAATATGGGTTGCGAGAGAACGATGATCAGTTTGCCTGTTGACGAAACATACGGGTCGCTGATCGTGGGAGCCTTGCGTTCCAGGGCCTCGGCCACGCCCGGGGTGCCGAGCACTTTGCCATCAAGTTCCGGGTTGGTCGGGTTGGTGGCCAGAACCTGGCCGTTAGCGTTGATCACGACGACCGAGTCAAAATTTTCTGTCTGTTCGTAAAGGCGATGGGTTTCCGCCCGCAGGCTGTGGGGAATATCAATAATCTTGCTAAGTTCTTTGCTGCTGTAGCGCAACTGTTGCATGGCGTTCTGCAGGTAGTCGCTGGTGGCGGCGGCAACCTTGCTGGCGTAAGCCTTGTTCAGTTGCAGGCG
>JAAYID010000408.1 GCA_012744285.1 Alcaligenaceae bacterium | reverse complement strand
GCTCTTTGGTGGCATGGATACCCAAAATGGCCGACTGGGGCGGGTTGATGATCGGCGTGGACAGCATGGACCCGAACACACCACCGTTCGAGATCGAGAACGTACCACCGGTAAGTTCGTCGAGGCTGAGCTTGCCGTCGCGGGCACGGGCACCGAAATCAGCGATTTGTTTTTCGATCTCGGCAATGCTGAGCTGGTCGGCGTTGCGCAGAATGGGTACCACCAGACCACGCGGGCTACCGACAGCGATACCGATGTCAAAGTAACCGTGATAGATGATGTCTTTGCCGTCAACAGAGGCGTTGACAACGGGGTATTTCTTGAGTGCGGCAACGGCAGCCTTGACGAAGAACGAAGTGAAGCCCAGCTTGACGCCGTGCTCTTTTTCGAACTGATCTTTGTAACGAGCACGGATATCGAGAATACCCAGCATGTTGACTTCGTTGAACGTGGTGAGGATGGCGTTTTCAGATTGGGATTGCAACAAACGCTCGGCCACACGAGCACGCAAACGGCTCATGGGGACGCGCTGCTCTGGGCGCCCATCGAGTGACAGGCTGACCGGTGCAGGTGCAGCAGCAGGCTTCTTGGCAGGCGCAGACTGCGCCGACAGGGCATCACCCTTGGTGACGCGGCCGCCACGGCCTGTGCCTTCTACGTTAGCCGCATCAATGCCCTTTTCGGCCAGAATCTTGCTGGCAGCGGGCGATGCAACAGCCGAGGCCGCAGAGGCAGCGGCTGCGGGAGCAGCGGCGGGTGCTTCTGCAGCGGGGGCAGCAACCGGCGCGGCAGCGGCAGCCTTGCCTTCTGTGTCGATACGGGCAAGCACTTCGCCGGAGCCAACGGTGCTGCCGTCAGCCTTGACGATTTCAGCCAAAACGCCAGAAGCCGGAGCGGGTACTTCAAGTACGACCTTGTCGGTTTCCACTTCGATCAGGATCTCGTCTGCCTGGACTGCCTCGCCGGGCTGCTTTTTCCAGTTAAGCAGCGTTGCCTCGGAAATAGATTCTGAGAGCTGCGGTACGAGTACGTCTGTGATAGCCATAGTAAATAGTTTCCGTGATGATGAGTATTCTTTATTTGGACGACTGCGAGACGCCCTTGAACTTGTCGGCGAAAGCCTGCTCGATGAGCGCTTTCTGCTGTTCTTGGTGCTTGGCCAGATAACCTACTGCAGGCGATGCCGATGCAGGGCGGCCGGCATAACCCAGACGCTGGCCTTCGACCATGTTTTCGTAGAGGTGGTGCTGGACATAGAACCAGGGGCCCTGATTTTGCGGCTCGTCTTGTACCCAGATGATTTCTTTGGCGTTGCTGTACTTTTGAAGCTCAGCCTGGAACGCCTTGTGAGCAAACGGGTAAAGCTGTTCGATACGCACAATGGCAACATCGTTGCGGTTACGTTCGGTACGGGCGTTGGCGAGGTCGTAGTAAACCTTGCCGGAGCAGACCAGAACGCGCTTGACGTTAGCCGGATCGATATCGGCATTGGTTTCGCCGATGACGGGCAAGAACGTACCGGTGGCCAGATCGGACAACGGCGATGTTGCGTCTTTGTTGCGCAGCAGCGACTTGGGCGTGAAGATGACCAAGGGCTTGCGGAACGGACGAATCATCTGACGACGCAGCAAATGGAAAATTTGCGAAGCGTTAGTCGGCTGAACGGCCTGGATGTTGTTGTCGGCGCACAGTTGCAGGAAACGTTCAATACGGGCTGAGGAGTGCTCGGGACCCTGACCTTCATAGCCGTGCGGCAACATCATGGTCAGGCCGCACTGGCGACCCCACTTGGCCTCGCCCGACGAAATGAACTGATCGATAACAACCTGGGCGCCGTTGACGAAGTCGCCGAACTGGGCTTCCCAAATGGTCAGGGTGTTAGGTTCAGCCGAAGCGTAGCCATATTCGAAACCAAGAACAGCCTCTTCCGACAAGACCGAATCAATAACGGTAAAGGGTGCCTGGGTATCGGAGACGTTCTGCAAGGGAATATACGTACCATCGTCCCAGCGCTCGCGCTTCTGGTCGTGCAATACGGCATGGCGATGCGTAAACGTACCGCGACCGGCATCTTGCCCGGTGATGCGAATGGTGTAACCCGAAGAAACCAGTGTGGCAAACGCCAGGTGTTCCCCCATGCCCCAGTCGAGCGGCTGTTCGCCACGAGCCATTTTCAGACGGTCAGTCAGCAACTTGTTGACCAGGGGATGAACGGTAAAGCCTTCAGGCACCTGGGTAATACGTTCACCGATGCGGGTCAGTTCAGCCAATGGCACACCGGTGTCGGCGTGGTCTGTCCATTTGGCGTTAAGGAACGGGCTCCAGTCGGTCGCGTACTTGTTCTTGTAGTCGGTCAGTACAGGCTCAACGGTTTTCTGGCCGTCTTCCATGAGCTGACGATACTCTTTGACCATATCATCGGGCTCGTTTTCAGCCAGAACGCCCTGAGCGACCAGCTTGTCGGCATACATCTTGCGTGTACCGGGGTGCTGACCAATGCGCTTGTACATCAGAGGCTGGGTAAGCGCCGGCGTGTCTTGCTCGTTGTGGCCCAGTTTACGGAAACAGACAATATCAACAACCACGTCGTGTTTGAATTCGCGACGGTAATCGAGAGCAAGCTGGGTTACATAAACAACCGCTTCGGGGTCATCGCCATTGACGTGGAATACCGGTGCCTCGATCATCTTGACGACGTCGGTACAGTACAACGTTGAGCGAGAATCGCGCGGGTCAGATGTTGTAAAACCGATCTGGTTGTTGATGACGATGTGAAGCGTACCGCCCGTACCATAGCCACGGGTTTGTGCCATGTTGAGGGTTTCCATGACGACACCCTGGCCGGCAAATGCAGCGTCACCGTGAACCAGAACCGGCAGGACTTGCGAACCTTCTTTATCGCCACGGCGGTCTTGACGGGCGCGAACGCTGCCCTCGACCACAGGATTGACGATTTCGAGGTGGGACGGGTTGAACGCCAGCGACAGGTGAACCGGGCCACCACGTGTGGACAGATCGCTTGAAAAACCGTTGTGGTATTTAACGTCACCGTCGGTTAGGTTCTGGGCGTACTTGCCTTCAAATTCAGCGAAAAGGTCACCGGGCATTTTGCCCATGATGTTGACCAGCATGTTCAGACGGCCACGGTGTGCCATGCCCACAACGATTTCCTGAACGCCATTTTCGCCGGCATGATTGACGACTTCGTCCATGGCGGCAATAAAGCTTTCACCACCTTCAAGGGAAAAGCGCTTCTGGCCCACATATTTGGTGTGCAGGAAGCGCTCGAGGCCTTCGGCTTCAGTGACCTGACGCAAGATGTGACGTTTGCGATCAGCCGAGTAAGCGGGCACGCCTGTAGAAGATTCAAGGCGTTCCTGGATCCAGCGTTTGGCCGCTGGATCGGACATGTGCATGAATTCGGCACCGATGTTGCGGCAGTAAGTGTCACGCAGCGCCTTGAGCATGTCGCGCAGCGTCATGGTCTCGGACTTGGTGAAATAGGTATTGGTTGCCGAATAAACCTGATCAAGATCAGATTCGGTCAGGCCATAAAAAGCAGGATCAAGTTCGGGGATGACAGGACGATCGTGACGCTTGAGCGGATCGAGCTCTGCAAAACGGGAACCGAGCGTACGGTAGGCTGCAATGAGTGATTGCACCGATACCTGCTTGCTGGCCACAGTGAGATCAGGCTGCTGAACGCGAACACCTACGAAGGCGTTGTTTTTGGCACGCTCTGCAAAAGACTGAATGATGGGTGCATGGGCCTGGTCGCGGGTGACTTCTTTGCCATCAGTGGCTGGCAGATGCTGCAACTGATCGAAGTACGAGCGCCACTCGTCGGTGACGGAGCCGGGATTATCGAGATAGGATTCGTAGAGTTCTTCTACGTAAGGCGCATTGCTGCCGAAAAGATATGAATTAGATAATGATTCGTTCTGTGAGGACATATATTCGCTTCACCTTACCGAGTGCTTCACTCGTTTGATGCAGGGGGAACACCTTCCGCGACACGGCCAGACCGGTTAGCGGATAGCGGGGGCAGAAGGCAACAGTACGACGCCTTGGGTAGCCGTATTGAAGTTAGTATAACCACAAACAAATGGGAATGTAACGGGCGCAACTGAAACCCCCGGCTTTTGAAATCCCGACGTTGATTTTTACTGACACATGGCCAAAAACCGGTGTCCCGGGGTGCAGATCTGCGACGAATAGTGTATTTTCTACGTTTACTTTCTTTGCATAACTCTCAGGAGCAGTACCTTATGGACGCCAAGGCGGACCTCTCAAAAATGGCCCTCGATTACCATGCCTTCCCCACCCCGGGGAAAATCTCGGTAACACCCACAAAAACACTGGCCAATCAAGATGACTTGTCTCTGGCGTATTCGCCCGGCGTAGCCGTGGCCAGCATGGCGATCTACGAAGGGGGTGAGGATGCTGCCGCCAAGTACACATCGCGTTCAAATCTTGTTGGCGTGATCACCAACGGCACCGCTGTACTGGGTTTGGGTAATATCGGCCCCCTGGCCGCCAAACCCGTCATGGAAGGAAAGGGTTGCCTGTTCAAGAAATTTGCCGGTATCGACGTGTTCGATATCGAACTGAACGAGCTCGACCCCGACAAGCTGGTTGACATCATCGCCGCGCTGGAACCGACCCTGGGCGGGATCAATCTTGAAGATATCAAGGCGCCCGAGTGCTTCTACATCGAGAAGAAGCTGCGTGAGCGCATGAAGATTCCGGTTTTCCACGACGACCAGCACGGCACCGCCATTATTTCATC
>JAAYID010000407.1 GCA_012744285.1 Alcaligenaceae bacterium | reverse complement strand
TAAGAGACAGACCCAGGGGGCCTTTGGGCAGCATGCCTTTGACCGCTTTCTGGAGGGCACGACCAGGAAAACGCTGCTGCATTTTCTGGAAGTTGGTTTCGGTGATACCGCCGGGATAACCCGAGTGACGGTAGTAGCGCTTGTCGAGCGCCTTGTTACCGGTTACGACGATGTCGGCCGCGTTGATGATAACGATGTAATCACCGGTGTCAACGTGTGGTGTGAATTCTGGTTTGTGCTTGCCGCGCAGACGACGTGCGACTTCGCTGGCCACACGCCCGAGGACTTTACCCTTGGCGTCAATCACGTACCAGTCACGTTTGACTTCATGCGGCTTGGCCACAAAGGTCTTCATGATGGTTCCTGTTTCAGAGGGTGCGCAACACACTGACACTGCAAGAAAAAGGCAGGCAGCCCATTGCGCAAATTAAAAGAGTCTTTTACCCGGGGGCATCAAAGCGTTGTTATAAGGCTGGCTTTGCCAAACCCATGGCTCGCCCGTACACACCCAGAAAAGCCCACTATAGTAGCATAAATTATTGTTTTTCTAAAGCTTATTGGCGCGCCCGGGCCAGCGCTGTTGCCAGATAGTTATCATAACTACCTTCCGCCAGACGGAACCACGGTGCCACCTCATCGCGAAAGGCCATGTAGTTGTCGTAGACTTTCTTGAACCCGGGGTCTTTATCGCAGAACTCTTTGTACACCGCGTTGGCCGCTTCGAACGAAGCGTTCATGACATCAAGCGGGAACGCACGCAACACCGCGCCGCTGGCAACCAGGCGACGCAAAGCCGCCGCATTATGGGCATCGTAATCGGTGAGCAATTGCTGGCCGGCATACCGCGAAGCCATGGCAATAATCGACTGGTAGGGCTTGGGCAACTGGTTATAGGCCCCCTCGTTCACATACAGCGACAACTGCGCTGAACCTTCCCACCAACCCGGGTAGTAATAGTATTTGGCCACTTTTTGCAGCCCCAGCTTTTCATCATCGAGCGGACCCACAAACTCGACGGCATCCAGCGTACCCTTTTCAAGCGACGGGTAAATGTCGCCAGGCGGGATCTGCTGAGGCACCACACCCATGCGCGACAACACCTCACCCGCGAACCCGGCCGTGCGCATTTTCAGACCCTTCAGATCTGCGGGCGTTTTGATTTCCTTGCGATACCAGCCCCCCATCTGGGTACCGGTATTGCCCATGGGGAAGTTCACGATTTTTCGGGTAGCAAACAGCTCGCGCATCAGTTTGAGCCCATCGCCCTGATCCATCCAGGCATTCATCTGACGTGCATTCAGGCCAAATGGAACCGCCGTATCAAAACAAAACGTGGGGTCTTTGCCGTAGAAATAGTAGGACGCGGTATGACCGCACTCTACCGTATTGTTGCTGACGGCGTCCATGACCCCGAAGCCAGGCACAATTTCGCCGCCCGGATACAAACGAATGGAAAAATTGCCGCCGGAGGCTTCCTCAACCATCTTGCAGAACGTTTGCGCCGAACTGTACAACGGCGGCAACGACGGCGTGTAGGTTGACGTCATTTTCCAGCTAATCTTGGGATTAGCCTGGGCCATGACGGGTGCGGCCAGAACAGCGCTACCTGCCACCGCCCCGAAACCCGCTTTTTTCAGAAATGAACGACGCTGCATAATGGTTGAGCCCCTGTAGATTGGAAATACATACTGCCTGCACCGAAAAAAACCGACGTAACGCCTGCACCGAACAGTTCCGCATCTCGCCTGGGCCAGACAGCCTATTGCCCGGCGACCACGGCGTTTTATTGCCCGGCAACCGCCATTCTTTCGATCAGAATGGAACCACTGGACTTGGCACCCCGCACCAGCGTGTCGGCACCTACCGCAACAATTTGGCGAAGCATGTCAGCCAGATTGCCGGCAATGGTGATTTCCTGGACAGCATGCTGGATTTCACCGTTTTCAACCCAATAGCCAAACGCACCCCGGGAATAATCGCCGGTCACGTAATTGACCCCCTGCCCGATCAGCTCGGTGACCAGCAAGCCGGTGCCCATCTTCTTGAGCATGGCCTTGAAATCATCATCGGGGCTGGTGAGACGCGAGGTCAGGACGAGATTATGAGAACCCCCGGCGTTACCCGTGGTTTGCATGCCCAGCTTGCGTGCGGTGTACGTTGACAGGAAGTACCCCTGCAGCACACCGGCCAGAACGACATCGCGTGGCACGGTACGTACACCCTCATCGTCAAAGGCTGAGCTTCCCATGCCACCGACAATGTAAGGATCCTCACGCACATCGAGATGGTCAGCCAATACCGGTTTGCCCAACGAGTCGAGCAGGAAACTGGCCTTGCGATACAACGCCCCGCCGCTGGTGGCCTGCACCAACGCCCCCAGCAAGCCCACTGCCAGCGGTGCCTCGAACAATACGGGGTAATGACCGGTTTTGATACGCCGGGCCGACAGCCGCGCCAGGGTGCGCTGGGCCGCATACTTGCCCACCGCCCCCGGTTTGGCCAGCAACTGCGCATCACGCGCGCTGGTGTACCAATAGTCACGCTGCATGTTGTTGCCTTTGCCGGCAATCGGTGCCACCGAAATGCTGTGACGCGAATAGGGATAGCCTCCCATGAAGCCACGCGAGTTACCCAACACGAAGTGCCCCTCGAATGTCGCCACGGAGGCGCCGTCGGTGTTGGTAATAAGCGGACTGACTTTGCGCGCCGCCTTTTCTGCCTTCAAGGCAATGGCAGCGGCCTCATCGGAGCTCAAGGCCCAGGGGTGATGCAATTTCAGGTCGGGAAAGTCATGGGCCAGAAACTCGACGTCGGGCAGACCGGCAGCCGGGTCGGCCGCGGTATAGCGGGCGATATGCCACGCCGCATCAACCGTTTCGCGCAAGGCCTTGGACGAAAAATCGGAAGTGGAGGCTGAACCGCGCTGCTGACCGGCAAAAACCGTCACGTCCAGCGAACGATCACGGGTTTGCTCGACCGTTTCAATATCGTCATTACGTACCGATACCGACAACCCCGAGCTTTCGGAGACTTCAGCCGCAGCATCTGAGGCACCCAGCGAACGTGCGTAGTTCAGCGCCTCTTGGACAAGCTCGCGAAAACGGGCCTGGTTTTCAGAAATGGGAAGGTAGGACTTGGTTTTTTTGCTCATTGCCGCTCTTATCAGGTTAGGCAGTTATCATATCGCCAATTACGCTTTGATTTTATCGGCCACTATGCAAAACGACCCCGAATACGATTCCGAACACGACGATGAATTCGACGATGACCGCCCCCCCAGCAAATCGCAAGTCAAACGCGAAATGCTGGCACTGCTTGACCTGGGCAAGCAACTGGTTGACCTGTCGCCCGAAAAACTCAAGCAACTGCCATTAAGCGAAAAATTGTTTGAAGCCATTCGATTGGCACAAAAAATCAGCAATGCCCGCGAAGGACGTCGCCGCCAGGTGCATTACGTCGGGAAACTGATGCGCGATGCCGATGCCGACGCCATCCGGCGCCAGCTGGATATCTGGGAAAACGGTTCTCGCGAACAGACGGCGGCCATGCACCGCCTGGAAACCCTGCGCGATCTGCTGCTGACCGATGACAACGCCCTGACCCAACTGCTGAACGAATACCCCGGCGCCGATGTTCAGCACCTGCGGGCATTGATCCGTGCCGGGCGCAAAGAAAAAGATGCCAACGCCAACCTGTTGCCCGGCCAAAGCCCGCAACGCAAACATTACCGCGCCCTGTTCCAGGCTCTTAAAACGTTGGATGACGCCACCCCATGAACACCCTGCTGGAAACCCTTGAAACTGAAACCGCCCCCAATCCGACCCATGCCGTCATCTGGATGCATGGCCTGGGGGCTGACGGCAATGACTTTGCGCCGATCGTACCCGAGCTGGGGTTGGGCACATCGCCGGCGTCGTGATCCCCGTCTACGAGGGCATCGAGACGCGCCGCCCCGAGACCGACCTCTT
>JAAYID010000406.1 GCA_012744285.1 Alcaligenaceae bacterium | reverse complement strand
TAGGTGTCATTTCCTTCAAGACGCGTGGCCATATAGACCTCGTACTGGCTCACGGCAAAGTGCACCAAAGCACCGCGTTTAAAGGTCAGCAATGGCTCAGGCTTTTTAAAACTGGTTGCGGGGGCAGGATTTGAACCTACGACCTTCGGGTTATGAGCCCGACGAGCTGCCAGACTGCTCCACCCCGCGTCTGAAGAACTGAATATTAACCTATCTAAAAAAATAATGCAAATCCGTCGCAAATTGCACACAGGGGGCTGTGCAGTATTGATAATTAACGCGTAGAATTAACCAAAACCAGAATTCATGACCGAAAACGAAATTATCAGGGTGCTTGAAGCGGCGTTGCTATGTGCCGAAGCGCCTTTGCCCATATCCGAATTACGCAGGCTGTTTCCCGATAACATTTCATCCGACGACATGCGTCGGCTGTTGTCCGTGTTGCAGCTTGATTGGTCAGAAAAAGGTCTCGAGCTGGTTAGTCTTGCCAGCGGGTGGCGGTTTCAAAGCCGCCCGGAAATGCAAAAATACCTCGAGCGCCTTAATCCTGAAAAACCGCCGCGTTACTCAAGAGCTGTCCTCGAGACGCTGGCAATTATTGCCTGGCGCCAGCCGGTCACCCGGGGTGATATCGAAGATATTCGCGGGGTGACTGTGTCGTCACAGATTGTCCGAACCCTTGAAGACCGCGGCTGGATAGAAGTGCTGGGCCATCGTGATGCGCCCGGACGTCCGGCCTTGCTGGGTACGACGCGCCAGTTTCTTGATGATCTCGGGCTTCGTTCCCTCGACGACTTGCCTGAACTTGAACCCCAAGGGGCCATCCAGGCACTCGAAGGGCTGCCGCTTGAGCCGCTGCCTGAAACCGATACCGATACTGATTGATACGGAGTATCTGAACAACTTATGAATGAGACGACTTCCGAGGCCCTTGATCGGGCCGCTGCTGATGCGCACCCTGCTGATTCCGGAGCCGCGCCTGCCAAAGGTCGGGGGCGCAAGCTGCGTACCCCGTTCCGTCGCCGGCGGGGTGACGAGGCCGGTGCCGAATCGGTAACAGCTTCGGCTGGGGCTGAGGTGCAACCCGCTGTTGAAAAGGTTGCTGTTGCAGAGGCGCCGGCACAGGCCGCCAAGAGTAGTGGCCGTACGCGCAAGCCGCGTTCGCCTGCGCCCCGCAGCACCGAGCCTCGGGCTGCTGCTGCGAAGCCGCGAGGCAGTCGTGGTGCTGCCAAGGCCAAATCATCTGAAGTCGCCCAGATCGATAATGGCGCTGATGCTGATCTGGCGTTGGCTTATCTCGACAAGGCTCAGAAAATCGAGCAGCGGCTTGGCAAGTACCTGAACAGTGAGGCGGTAACGCCCAAGTTGCACAAGGTGCTTGCCGATGCCGGAATTGGTTCCCGTCGCGAGATGGAGGAGCTGATTGTAGCGGGTCGGGTATCCGTTAACGGTGAGCCTGCGCACATTGGTCAGCGGGTTGGGCCTAACGACCAGGTGCGTGTCAATGGTCGGCCGATTACCCGGCCCAATGCCACCAAGCCGCCGCGCATCATTCTTTATCACAAGCCGGCAGGTGAAATTGTCAGTCACGATGATCCTGCGGGGCGTGCCACGGTGTTTGCGCGCCTGCCCAAGATGAAAGTGGGCAAGTGGTTGTCCGTGGGGCGGCTTGACCTTAATACGGAAGGGCTGTTGATTCTCACAACATCCGGAGATCTGGCCAATCGGCTTATGCATCCCCGTTATGGTGCCGAGCGTGAGTACGCTGTGCGAGTTCTGGGTGAGCTTGCCGAGGACCAGCAAAAGCAGCTCCTCAAAGGGGTTCAGCTCGACGATGGTATGGCCAGGTTTGGTTCGTTCGAGTTTCTTGGCGGCGAGGGAAGCAATCGCTGGTATCGCGTAACGCTGAATGAAGGCCGTAATCGTGAAGTGCGACGCATGTTCGAGGCCGCCGGTGTTACGGTCAGTCGTCTCATCCGCACCCGATTCGGTGAGATTGTCTTGCCCCGAAATCTGCGTCGGGGCCGCTGGGAAGAGCTCGATGGCTCTCTGGTGACGGCGTTGATGGTGCAGTTGGGTTTGATCAAAGATGAGGCTGTTCAGGGTGGTTCACGCCGAGGCGCTCGTCCGGCGCAACCGGTTTCCCACGATAGTGCTTTGCCGCCCGGGTTCGGTACGCTCGAACGTAACGGTACCAGTGGTGCAAAAATCAGCCGACGCGGCAAGTTATCCGGTGGTCGTGCGGTTCCCGGCGGCGTAGCCCAAACGTTTCCCTCTGATCCCTATGGTACGGGGCTGTCCTTTGCGGGTGGTCTGCCCAACGGGCATCCTGAAGGCAGGCCTGCCGGGAAGGGGCGCAGGGCG
This sequence comes from Alcaligenaceae bacterium, assembly GCA_012744285.1. GTDB lineage: Bacteria > Pseudomonadota > Gammaproteobacteria > Burkholderiales > Burkholderiaceae_B > Neopusillimonas > Neopusillimonas aromaticivorans. The sequence goes on along the minus strand of JAAYID010000406.1, from coordinate 15,480 downwards.
TCACCGGTGCGTGGCAAACCCGAGGCTGGTGCGGGGCGCAAGCCGTCTGCCAAGCGCACCGACGCGCAGGGGCGTGGGGCGAAGGGTCCGGCGCGAAGCAGTCGTGGTGCCAAACCAGGTGGCGGACGCGGTGACGACTGGCAGCCTAAAAGTGCCTCAGCCCATGAGTCGCGTCTGGGTGTTTTGAAGTAGCTGCGTTGTTTTTTGCGTCTAAGCCCCGGAAACGGCACGATTTTTTCGGAAATCTGTTAAAATGCCGGGCTTCACAGGTGTATGTTTTGCATTATGCGGGCGTTGTCCTGAGCTTTGGCGCAGGTAATGTGCAGGTAATCTGGCTTATGCCGGTTTGCCAGTCGTTCAGGCGCAGTAACAGTGGGCTGGCGTACAGCCCCTTTTTTTTTGAATTTTATGGCAGATATTTTCGCACTGACACAAGAAGTCCTCGAAGGCACAGATCTCGAACTTGTCGATATCGAACGCGCTCCGATGGGGTTGTTGCGTGTCACTCTCGATCGTCCTGACGGGGTGCGAATTGAAGACTGCGAGCAGGTTTCCAAACAGCTGTCCAGGGTGTTCGAGGTCGAAGGTATTGACTATCAGCGCCTCGAGGTCGGTTCGCCGGGCATTGATCGCCCGCTCAAAAAAGAGTCCGATTTTTTCCGTTTTGCCGGAGAACACATCGAGATCCGGTTGCGCCAGCCGCGCGAAAACCGAAAAGTTTTTGCGGGCCAGTTGCTGCCTGCCGAATCGGGTGCCGAGAAGCCGGTTTTTGGCCTCCAGCTTGATCCTGTCGATAAAAAAAGCAAACCTGAAACGATCTCTTTCACGTTCGATGAACTCGATCGTGCCAAACTGGATCCCGTACTTGATTTCAAGGGTAAAAAGCGATGAGTCGCGAAATTCTTCTGTTGGTTGACGCCCTTGCGCGTGAAAAAAATGTAGAGCGCGAAGTTGTTTTCAGCGCACTTGAAAACGCATTGGCGTCAGCCATGAAAAAGCGTTTCAAGGAAGACGCCGACATTCGTGTGTCAATCGATCGCAATACTGGCTCCCACGAAGGGTTTCGCCGTTGGCTGGTCGTGCCCGACGAGGCCGGTTTGCAAGAGCCCGATCAGCAGGAGCTGTATTCCGAAGCGCAAGAGTTCGTGCCTGGCATCGAAGTCGGTGAATACATCGAAGAACCGCTCGAGCCCGTCGAGTTTGGTCGCATCGGTGCGCAGGCTGCCAAACAGGCCATTTTGCAACGTATCCGCGACGCCGAGCGCGAGCAGTTGCTGAACGACTTTCTCGATCGTGGCGAGAACATCATTTCGGGTACGGTCAAGCGTATTGACAAGGGTGATGCCATCATCGAAACCGGCAAGATCGAAGCACGTTTGCCGCGCTCTGAAATGATCCCCAAAGAAAACATTCGCGTGGGTGACCGCGTGCGTGCCTGGGTCGCTCGTGTTGACCACTCGGCGCGCGGGCAGCAGGTCATCTTGTCGCGTACAGCGCCGGAATTCATCCGGCAGTTGTTCGAAAACGAAGTCCCTGAAATTGAACAGGGTCTTCTTGAAATCAAGGCGGCTGCCCGTGATCCGGGTGTCCGCGCCAAAATTGCTGTTATTGCGTATGACAAGCGTATCGATCCTATTGGTACCTGCGTCGGTATGCGCGGTTCGCGGGTAACTGCTGTCCGTAACGAACTGGGTGGCGAACAGGTTGATATCGTGTTGTGGGCTGAAGATCCCGCCGAATTCGTCATCGGTGCCCTGGCGCCGGCAACCGTTGAGTCCATTGTTGTCGATGAAGACAAACACGCAATGGACGTGGTTGTTGATGAAGAAAACCTCCCCAAGGCCATTGGTGCCCGTGGTCAGAATGTTCGTCTGGCCTCCGAACTGACGGGTTGGCAGATCAACATCATGACGCCCGAAGAAAGTCAAAGCCGTCTTGAACAAGAGCGCTCCGAGTTGCGCACAACGTTCATCAGCAAACTGGATGTCGACGAAGAAGTTGCCGACATCCTTATTGACGAGGGGTTCACAGGCCTTGAAGAGATTGCGTATGTTCCTATCCAGGAACTGCTCGAAATCGAAGCCTTCGATGAGGAAACCATCAACGAATTGCGTGCCCGTGCCCGTAATGCCTTGCTCACCGAGGCTATTGCCCAGGAAGAGCGGGTGCAGAAAACCGAGCCTGCCATGCTCGAACTCGAGGGAATGTCGCCTGAATTGGCGGCCAAGCTGGCCGAGCACGACGTCTACACCCGTGATGATCTGGCCGAACTGGCCACTGACGAGCTGGCTGAAATCGCCCAGCTCGACGAACATGCTGCCAGCGATCTGATCATGAAGGCCCGTGCCCACTGGTTTGCCGACGATGAAACCTGATTTTCGGGTCCCGTTGCGCCAAAAGGTTGTTTTTAATGAATGAAGTAGTCGTATAAGAGAGAGTCGAATGTCGAGTAACACCGTCGCCCAGTTCGCTGTTGAACTGCAAATGCCTGCAGATGTACTGCTGGAGCAATTGCGCTCCGCAGGCGTTGAACTCAAATCAGTCGACGACAATGTCACTGATGCAGACAAGGCGAAGCTGCTCGAATCGTTGCGTCGTTCGCATGGTGGTGGTAACCCCGAGGGGAAAAAGATCACGATCACGCGCCGTCAAACCTCCGAAATCCGTCAAGCTGACGGCTCGGGGCGGTCACGCACGATTCAGGTCGAGGTGCGAAAGAAACGCGTCTTCGTCAAGCGCGAACCCTCTGAACTGCTGGCTGAAACGGCCGCTCGCAAGACAAGCGAAGAGCCGCTTGTGTCTGCTGCAGCACCCGAGGTGTCTATGCCTGCAGAGGTGCCTGTGGCACCCCTTGCCCCGGCTGCTCCTGTAGTTGCAGCGCCAGAGGTTGCTGCACCCGAACCGGTACACGTCGAGCCCTCGCCTGCGCCGGTCGCTGAAGTCCCTGAAATTAAAGAAACTCCTGTAGAAGCCATACCGGAGGCTACGGCCGAACCGGTATCTGAACCTGCCGCTGAAGCCAAACCGGCCCAGACAGCGGTCGAGCCTGAAACCGTGCCACAAAATACCCCAAAAGCGCCAGAACAATCCCGGTCCGAACCTGTTACCGTCAAAGAGCCCGAGGCCGCTGCCAAACCGGCCGCCGTCAAGCCAGAGTCTTCTGTGCCGTCCCGTTCCACTGATAAAGCCCCGGTGCGTCGCGCTGCGGCTCCTGCAGTATCGGCAGCACCAGCCGTTGATCCCGATCGGGAACGTGCGCGCAAAGCAGCAGAAGCAGAGGCTGCAGCCCTTCGCCAGATGCTCAATCGTCCTCGCAAGGTGCTCAAGGCTCCTGAAGATGAGGGTGGCATCAGTGGTACGCTGCACAAGCCGGCCGGCAAAGCGGCCAAAAAAGACGTCAAGACAGCTGAGGTCAAAAAACCGGCACGTGCCACAGAAGGTACCGGTGCCTGGGTGGATGATGGCAGTCGCAAGAAGCCTCAGGCCAAGGCCGATGCAGCGCCGGCGGCTCGTGACGGATGGCGTGCAGGTGGCAAGGCTGGCAAGACAGGCCGTGGTCGTAATGGTCGACAGTCCCAGGCCGAGCAGCGTCAGCCCCAGGTTGTTGAATTCATTGCGCGTGAAGTTCACGTGCCTGAAACCATCAGTGTGGCCGATCTGGCTCACAAAATGGCCGTCAAGGCAGCCGAGGTTATCAAGCACCTGATGAAATTGGGCCAGATGGTTACCATCAACCAGGTGCTTGATCAGGAAACAGCCATGATCGTCGTCGAAGAGCTGGGTCATACGGCAATTGCCGCCAAGCTCGACGATCCCGAGGCATTCCTCGACACCTCCGAGGCCGATGTCCAGGTTGAAGCCCTGCCGCGTGCACCGGTAGTTACCGTGATGGGTCACGTTGACCATGGTAAAACGTCGTTGCTCGATTACATCCGTCGTGCCAAGGTGGCGTCGGGTGAAGCCGGTGGCATTACCCAGCACATTGGTGCGTACAGCGTCAAAACCGATCGCGGTATGGTGACCTTCCTTGACACTCCGGGGCACGAAGCGTTTACCGCCATGCGTGCACGTGGCGCGCAGGCTACCGATATTGTCATTCTGGTGGTGGCTTCCGACGACGGCGTGATGCCGCAAACCAAAGAGGCCATCCATCATGCCAAGGCGGCAGGTGTTCCCCTGGTTGTCGCGATCAACAAAATCGACAAACCCGATGCGAACCCCGAGCGTGTCAAGCAAGAGCTGGTGGCAGAAGAGGTTGTACCCGAAGAATATGGCGGTGATGTTCCGTTTGTGCCTGTGTCTGCCAAAACGGGTCAGGGCATTGATGATTTGCTCGAGAACGTATTGCTTCAGGCCGAAATTCTCGAGCTCAAGGCGCCTGTCGAAGCCCCTGCCAAAGGCATTGTGATTGAAGCTCGTCTTGACAAGGGTCGTGGTCCAGTGGCCACCATTCTGGTTCAAAGCGGTACCCTGTCGCGCGGCGACTCGGTGCTGGCAGGTGCCAGTTATGGTCGTGTCCGTGCCATGCTCAATGAGAATGGCAAGCCGATTACCACGGCAGGTCCTTCTACACCGGTTGAAATCCAGGGCCTGACCGAAGTCCCGTCCGCTGGTGATGAAGTCATTGGCATGGCCGACGAGCGCAAGGCACGCGAAATTGCCTTGTTCCGTCAAGGCAAGTTCCGCGATGTCAAACTGGCACGTCAGCAGGCCGCCAAGCTCGAGTCCATGTTCGACAACCTGGGCGAAGGTACACAAACGCTGGCGCTTATTGTCAAGACCGATGTGCAGGGTTCGCAAGAAGCCCTGGTGCAGTCGCTGCTCAAGTTGTCTACCGACGAAGTGCGTGTTCAGGTGGTTCATGCGGCGGTGGGTGGCATCTCCGAAAGCGATGTCAACCTCGCCATTGCCTCCAATGCCGTCATCATCGGCTTTAACGTACGCGCTGAACAAAGCGCCAAGAAACTGGCTGAAACCAACGGTATCGACCTGCGGTACTACAACATTATTTACGACGCCATTGACGATGTCCGCAACGCCATGTCCGGTATGCTGGCACCCGAAAAGCGCGAGGAAGTCATTGGTTCGGTCGATATTCGCGAGGTTTACACCATCTCGAAGGTCGGCAATATTGCCGGTTGTATGGTGACCGATGGTTTGGTTCGTCGAGACTCCCAGGTTCGTCTGGTTCGCAATAACGTTGTGGTCTGGACAGGCGGTATCGATTCGTTGCGTCGTTTCAAAGACGACGTCAAGGAAGTCAAGGCTGGCTTCGATTGCGGTATCACCCTCAAGGGTAATGTTGATATCGAAGTGGGCGACCAGCTTGAAGTCTTCGAAATCAAAGAAATTGCACGGACACTGTAAGCATGGGGCGTCACAAATCCAAGGCTGTATCCGGGCGTAATACGCGCCTGGCTGACCAGATCCAGAAAGATCTGGCTGTGCTCATCCAGCGCGAGCTGGATGTGTCCCGTGCCGGTCTCATTACCCTGACTGGTGTAGAGCTTTCTGCCGATTACGCCCATGCCAAGGTGTACTTTACCGTCATGGGGGCTGAGCCCGATGTTGCGCTTGAAGCCCTTCGGGACAAGGCGGGTTGGCTTCACTCCCTGCTTTTCAAGATGTTGCACATTCATACTGTGCCGACCTTGCACTTCCATCACGACGACCAGCTCGCGCGCGGGCTGGCCTTGTCGCAGCTTATTGACCAGGCAAACGCACCCCAGGGCCAGTCGGCCCGCTCTGCCGCACCCGAAGAACCTGACGAACAGCCCTGAGGGGCTGTCGTTTTTTAAGAGATCCTTGACGATGGCTTCACGACGCGGGCAACTGCTCGATGGCGTCCTGTTGCTTGACAAACCCGAGGGTTTGTCCAGCAACCACGCGCTGCAACGTGCCAAGCGTACACTTGATGCGCGCAAGGCCGGTCATACCGGTACGCTCGATCCGTTTGCCACGGGTTTGCTGATTTGCTGTTTTGGCCGTACGACGAAAATTGCAGGTGCCATGCTGGATGCCGACAAGGTGTACGAGGCAACGCTGGCCTTCGGAGAAGAAACAGACTCTGGTGATCTGACGGGTAATGTGGTCACCAAGGTTGATGGCTTTCAGGGTATTGATCGTGACGCCCTTGAGGCGGTACTGCCTGCCTTCAGGGGTGAGATCCTGCAGATCCCTCCCATGTATTCGGCGCTCAAGCGCGATGGCAAACCTCTGTACAAGTATGCCCGCGAGGGTATCGAGCTTGAACGCGAGCCACGCAGGGTCACCATTCACGACTTGCAACTCATGGCATTCGACGGGCGCCAGGCCCGCTTGTCGGTGCATTGCAGCAAAGGTACGTACATTCGTACACTTGCACAAGATATTGGCCGGGCTATCGGGTGTGGCGCACACCTTGTGGCCTTGCGTCGGACGGCTGTCGGGCCTTTCAGCATTGATGATGCAGTGGCGCTTGATGCCCTGCAGTCAATGTCGGATCCGGTTTCGGTCCTGATTGCGCCAGACAATTTACCTGCCGGTCTGCTGCCTGCAGGTGCTCAACAAAAGGATGAACAGTTATGAGTCGCGCATTGCGCAATGTGGCAATTATTGCCCACGTCGACCACGGTAAAACGACCCTGGTTGACCAGTTGTTACGTCAGGCCGGTACGTTCCGGGACAATCAGCAAATTTCCGAACGCGTCATGGACTCGGGTGATATCGAGCGTGAGCGTGGCATTACCATCTTGTCCAAGAACTGTGCGGTCGAGTATGAAGGCACCCACATCAATATTATTGACACCCCCGGGCACGCGGACTTCGGCGGCGAGGTTGAGCGCGTTTTGTCGATGGTCGATGGCGTGTTGTTGCTGGTGGATGCGGTTGAGGGTCCGATGCCTCAAACCCGTTTCGTGACACGCAAGGCACTTGCTTTGGGCCTGAAGCCCATCGTGGTGGTCAACAAGGTTGACCGTCCGGGTGCGCGTATTGACCATGTGATCAATGCGACGTTCGACCTGTTCGACAAGTTGGGTGCGACGGAAGAGCAACTTGATTTCCCCATTGTGTACGCATCCGGTCTGTCCGGTTACGCAGGCTTGAGCCCCGATGTTCGTGAGGGTGATATGCGTCCGTTGTTCGAGGCTATCATCAAGAACGTTCCGCAACGTGAAGACGATCCAGACGCGCCGCTGCAATTGCAGGTCATTTCAATGGACTACAGCAGCTATGTGGGCAAGATCGGTATCGGCCGTGTCAATCGTGGGCGCGTGCGTACCGGTCAGGACGTCGTAATCAAGTTCGGTCCGGATGGCGAACCCATCAAAGGACGCATCAATCAGGTGCTCAAGTTCAAGGGCCTCGAACGTGAGCTGGTCGACGAGGCGCAAGCTGGCGACATCGTACTTATCAACGGCATTGACGAGATTGGTATCGGGTGCACGATTCTTGATCCGAATGCCCAGGAAGCCTTGCCGCTGTTGCGCATCGATGAGCCCACCCTGACCATGAACTTTATGGTCAATTCGTCCCCCTTGGCGGGTCGTGAAGGCAAGTTTGTGACCAGTCGTCAGTTGCGTGATCGCCTTGAGCTTGAGCTCAAGTCGAATGTGGCCCTGCGGATGAATCCTACCGACGACGATATGGTCTTTGAAGTGCGTGGCCGCGGTGAGTTGCATCTGACCATCTTGCTCGAAAATATGCGCCGTGAAGGTTACGAGCTGGCTGTTTCGCGCCCGCAGGTACTGCTCAAGGAAATCGATGGCGTCAAGATGGAGCCATTTGAGCTGTTGACTGTTGACGTCGAGGAAGCCCATCAGGGCGGTGTCATGGAAGAGCTGGGGCGTCGCAAGGGCGATCTCAACGACATGCAATCTGACGGTCGTGGCCGCACCCGCCTTGAATACCGGATCCCGGCGCGTGGTCTTATTGGTTTTCAGGGTGAGTTCATGACGCTGACCCGTGGTACAGGCCTGATGAGTCACATTTTTGATGATTACGCACCGATGCGTGAGGGTGGCGTCGGTGAGCGTCGTAACGGTGTGTTGATCAGTCAGGATGATGGCAATGCGGTTGCGTACGCCCTGTGGAAACTGCAGGATCGTGGCCGCATGTTTGTCAGCCCCGGCGAGCCGTTGTACGAAGGTATGATCATCGGCATCCACAGCCGTGACAATGACCTGGTGGTTAATCCCACCAAAGAAAAGAAGCTCACAAATATTCGTACGACCAGCAAGGACGAACATATTGATCTGGTGACACCGATCAAGCTTACACTCGAATATGCCGTCGAGTTTATTTCCGATGACGAGCTGGTCGAGGTCACACCGAAGTCGATCCGCTTGCGCAAGCGTTACCTGCAAGAGCACGAGCGTCGCCGCATGTCGCGTGAAGGTGCCGTCTGATCCCGGCCATATCGGCCGTGCAAGATAGCCCTCGTTGACGCGTGGGCTGTTGCCTGAAACAGACCCCGTTTGCCTTTGCGGCAGCGGGGTCTGTTGGTATCAGCAGCGCCCTGTTGGCGCTTTTCAAGCAGTTTGCCCTGCGTCTGGCCAGGTGACGACGTGGTTTATTCCGGAATGATGGCTTCGTAGCCCAGCTCATCTGCTTTGTTGCGGATGAACGATTCGATGCAGCGCATGGCTTCATCGACATCGTCGGTCAGTACCATGAGGTCGATGTCGTTCGGGCCGATCAGCCCGCTGGTTTCAAGTTCGGTCTTGATCCAGTCGATCAGGCCGACCCAGTACGCTGTGCCCATCAAGACGACCGGCGCTGCCGGAATTTTTCCGGTTTGAATCAGGGTCAAGACCTCGAACAGTTCGTCCAGTGTGCCGAAACCGCCCGGAAGGGCAATGTAGGCCGCACTGTGCATAAAAAAAGTGGCCTTGCGTGAATAGAAGTATTCAAACTCAAGGCTGTGTGTCTGGAACATATTGTTTTTGGTTTCATGGGGCAGCTTGATGTTCAGGCCGATGCTCTGGCCACCGGCATTGAACGCGCCCTTATTGGCGGCTTCCATGATGCCGGGCCCGCCGCCGGCAATGACCGGCAGCCCGGCGTTCGCCAGGCGCTGGCCTACAGCCTCGGCCAGGGCATACCAGGGTGATTCTGGTTTAATACGGGCACTTCCAAAGACACTGACGCCCCAGCCGATGTCCTGAAGGACATCGGCAGCGGCCTGCATCTCTGACATAATCACGGGGATCTGCCGGGACACCGGCATACGAATTACTTTATTGCGACTCATGAAAAAAACCTTGTTGCTTGTTGATGGCTCCAGTTACCTGTACAGGGCGTTTCACGCACTGCCCGATTTGCGTAACGCCAAAGGACAGCCTACCGGGGCCTTATATGGTGTCATATCAATGTTACGCCGACTGCCCCACGACTATAACGCCGATTATCTGGCGTGCGTGTTTGATGCAAAGGGCGGCACCTTCCGGGATGATATTTACCCCGACTACAAAGGTCATCGGCCGTCGATGCCAGACGAACTGGCGTCCCAGATCGAGCCTATTCATCAGGCGGTGACCGCTCTGGGCTGGCCTGTGCTGTCGGTGTCCGGCGTTGAGGCCGATGACATCATTGGCACCTTGGCCCGACGTGCCGAGCGCGAGGGTGTGCACACCATCATTTCTACGGGTGACAAAGATCTGGCACAACTGGTCAATGAGCATGTTGAACTGGTCAACACCATGAACGGCGGGCGTCAGGATGTGGCTGGCGTTATTGAGAAATTCGGTGTCCGACCTGACCAGATCATTGATTTTCTGATGCTGACGGGGGATACCGTCGACAATATCCCCGGGGTTAAAAAAGTCGGGCCAAAAACGGCGGCCAAGTGGTTGAACGAATACGGATCGATTGAGGAACTGGTGCGCAATGCCGACAAGATCAAAGGGGTGGCGGGGCAAAACCTGCGCGAGGCGATTCCTGATTTTGACATGACCCGTCAGCTTGTCACGATCAAGCTTGATTGCGAAATTCCGTTTCTCTCCGATGACCTGTCTGATCTTTCACCACGCCCTGTCGACCGGAATGCTTTGATTAAACTGTATGACGAGTATGGCTTTCGGACCTGGCTGCGCGAGCTGTCGGGTGACCAGGAACGCGTACCTGAACAAGACAGTCGTGTGGCCGTCGACCCACCGGCACCACCGGCCGAAGTGGAGTACGACACCATTCTCGACTGGTCGCAATTCGAGCAATGGCTTGAACGCATCAAAGGGGCTGATCTGGTGGCCGTTGATACCGAAACGACAGCGCTTGACCCCATGCAGGCCCGGCTGGTCGGGGTGTCGTTCTCGGTGAAGGCAGGGCAGGCCTGTTATATACCGGTTGCCCATCGAGGCCCTGACAATGTCGCTCAGTTGCCGCGTGATGATGTGCTTGAGCGTTTGCGCCCCTGGCTTGAAGATGCCACTGCAGCCAAGCTGTTCCACAATGCCAAATACGATGCGCATGTCTTCATGAATCATGGCATTCGGGTGGCGGGCATTACCGAGGACACCATGCTTCAGGCCTATGTCCTTGAGTCACATCGTCGTGTCAACCTGGAAGAGCTGGGTGAGCGTTGGTTGGGCCGCAAAGGGGTCAGCTACGAATCCATCTGCGGGAAGGGGGCCAAACAGATCGGGTTTGACGAAGTCGAGGTAGAAAAGGCCGCGTTCTATGGGTGCGAGGACGCTGACTTCACGTGGCAGTTGCACAGTGTATTGCGGCCCAAGGTCGCTGCCGATGAAAAGCTTGAGACGGTCTATCGGCTTGAAGTACAGGTCTCTGATGTACTGACCACCATTGAACGCAACGGCGTCATGATTGATGCGCAGGTGCTGGCGCGGCAAAGTCACGAGCTGGGCCTGCAGTTGCATGCGCTTGAGTCGCGGGCCTATGAACTGGCGGGTCAGCCGTTCAATCTCAATTCCCCCAAACAGCTGGGTGAAATACTGTTCGAACGCATGCAGTTGCCGGTGGTGCGCAAGACGGCGGGCGGTGCGCCGTCAACCGATGAGGATGTGCTGACGAAGCTGGCACAAGATTACCCCTTGCCGCAAGTGCTGCTTGAATACCGTGGCCTGGCGAAGCTGAAATCCACGTATACCGACAAGTTACCCAAAATGATTAATCCGTCGACCGGTCGGGTTCACACGCGTTATTCGCAGGCGGCGGTCATCACCGGGCGGCTGGCGTCGTCCGATCCGAATCTGCAGAATATTCCGGTTCGCACGGCAGAAGGGCGACGTGTTCGTACGGCGTTTGTAGCACCCGAAGGCAAGATCGTCTCAGCTGACTACTCGCAAATCGAGTTGCGTGTCATGGCCCACGTGTCGGGTGATGCGGGCATGCAGAGTGCATTTGCGCAGGGGCAGGATATTCACCGGGCAACCGCCGCAGAAATTTTCGGGGTTGAACTTGAGGCGGTGACGTCCGAACAGCGTCGTTCGGCCAAGGCCATCAATTTCGGTCTGATCTACGGTATGGGTGAATTTGGCCTGGCCAGCGCGCTGGGCATTACCCGGGATGCGGCCAAATCGTATATTGACCGGTATTTTGCACGTTACCCCGGAGTGGCGCGCTATATGGAAGAGACCCGGGTCAGGGCCGATGAACAAGGCTATGTCGAAACCGTATTCGGTCGTCGCCTATGGTTGCCTGACATCAAAGGCTCGAAAGGCCCTCGACGTGCGGCTGCTGAACGAGCCGCCATCAACGCGCCCATGCAGGGTACGGCGGCCGACCTGATCAAGATGGCCATGGTGGCTGTGCAGCGTTGGCTTGAGCACGAAAAACTAAGCACGCGCATGGTCATGCAAGTGCACGATGAACTGGTGTTTGAAGTGCCGGATGCTGAAGTCGACCTGTTGGTGGCCCGGCTGCCAGGCCTGATGTGCAATGTGGCAGAGTTGGCGGTGCCCCTGGTCGCCGAAGTGGGGGTTGGCCCGAACTGGGAGCAGGCTCATTAACGGCTGCGGCTTGCCTGGCAAGGGGGCATCCCCGCCAGGTTTCAGTGTGCGTGCTGGTTTTCAGCGGCCACGTTAACGTGATTCAAACGGAGGAAACATGTCTTTTTCACCCATTACCGGCGCAGCGCCGACAACGATTCATACCGATGCCACGGGTCTGGCCCATGGCGAATTCCAGTTGCCAACATTTGACGGCACGATTACGGCCTATTATGCCGCTCCAGAGGGGCAAATGAATCGTCCGGTGGTTCTGGTCATACAGGAAATCTTTGGTTTGCACGAGCATGTTCGTGATGTCTGCCGTCGTTTTGCCAAAGAGGGTTACTTTGCGGTGGCCGTCAATTTACTGGAACGCCAGGGTGATTGCAGTCAGTACACTGACGTGCCCACGCTGATCAAGGAAATTGTCTCGAAGGCTCCCGATGATCAGGTTATGGCCGATCTTGACGCCAGTGTGGCCTGGGCCAAAGCACAGGGGGCCGACACTGCGCGTCTGGCCGTCACGGGTTTCTGCTGGGGCGGGCGTATCACCTGGATGTATGCGGACCACAACCCGCAGGTGCGCGCGGGTGCCGCTTGGTACGGCAAGCTGCTGGTGGGTCACGGGCCTTTGCAGACCCGTAATCCGATTGATGTGCCCCGCACCTTGAAGGCCCCGGTTCTGGGCCTTTATGGTGGCCTGGACGCCAGTATTCCGCTGGAAGGGGTCACGCAAATGCAAGAGGCGCTGGCGCAAGGTAATGCCAATGCACGTGCGTCTGAAATCGTGGTATATCCCGAGTCAAATCATGCGTTCTATTCTGATTACCGTGCAAGTTATAACGAGGCCGATGCCAAAGACGCGTGGCGACGGGCCCTGAACTGGTTTGCGAAGCATCTAGGTTAGTTACCGGTTTTCGTGTCAGGCTTTCAGGCTTGTTCGTGGCCGGAAGTGAAAAAGCCGCTTTGCTGTGAGGCAAAGCGGCTTTTTGTCGGGCGTTTGTAGAGCGTGAATTCGGCCAGAACAAACCCCGATTTCCGTGGGGCCAACCTGTAGGTCAATCAGGGCCGGTTCCGGAACTGATCAGGCCAGATTCTGGTGTGCCGAATCAGCGAATTAGAGTGTCTGGGCACTGCGCAGGGCACGGATACGGTCTTCGATAGGGGGGTGCGTGGCAAACAGCGCCGCAATTCCGGCACCGCCTGAAATACCCGATGCCTCGAATGATTTGGGCAATTCGCCGGGTTCAAGTCCGCCCAGTCGGGCCAGTGCACGAACCATGGGTTCACGGGCACCCATCAGTTTGGCGGCTCCGGCATCGGCGCGGTACTCGCGTTGGCGCGAGAACCAGGCCACAATAATCGAGGCCAGCAGGCCGAAAACGATTTCGCACACAATGACTGTGCCGTAATAGCCGATACCCACATCGCGTTCGTTTTTTAGAACGACACGGTCAACAAAATAACCGACAACGCGTGCCAGGAACACCACAAAGGTGTTGACCACACCCTGAATCAGGGTCAGGGTGATCATGTCGCCGTTGGCGACGTGGGCGACTTCATGACCCAATACCGCCGCCACTTCTTCTTCGGTCATGCTTTGCAGCAGTCCGGTTGATACGGCGACCAGAGCGTCATTTTTGAATGCCCCGGTTGCAAAAGCGTTGGGCGGGCCTTCGTAGATGGCCACTTCGGGATGACCGATACCGGCCCGGTCAGCCAGTTGGTGAACGGTGTCAACCAGCCAGGCTTCGCGCGCGTTGGCGGGAGCTTGTGGGTTGATGACCCTGGCTCCGGTGCTTTGCTTGGCCATCCATTTGCTCATCAGCAACGAGATGAACGACCCGGTAAAACCAACCAGTGCAGAAAAAATCAGCAACTGGGTCAGGTCAAGACCTTGTGCAGTGAGAAAGCGACCAACACCCAGTACGTTCATGGTGATGCTTAAAACAACCATGACCGCAATGTTGGTCAGCAAGAACAGAAAAACACGTTTCATGTAAGGATCATCCTGCAAGTAGGTGAGTTGATTCAGACCATATAAATGGGGCCCGGTTCCCGCAATTAAAGGGTCTGCGAGTGAAATCCGGGTAACCTGTCAGGGCCTGCCGGAAGCAAGCCCGAAGCCCATGCCGTTATGGGCCACTATCAGGTGTTCGCCCTGATAGTTTAAATACTGACATTTTGCTGAAAATAAAAAATTTCGGGCGGCAGTATAGTATCGTCTTTCAGGTTTTATCGGAACTATACCGCGCCATTATGCAGTCGTTGTGGATGATTCTTGCATGTGCCATGTTTGCCATCATGGGTGCCTGCATCAAACTGGCCGCCAGCTTTGGCGTGCCGCTGGCGCAAATAATCTTGTTTCGCGGTGTTCCGTCGGTGCTGTTGCTGCTGGGCTGGGCCATTTTCACCCATCGTCGCATTATCCCTGAACACCCAAAAAAGCATCTCTGGCGCAATGTGTCGGGTATTGCCTCCATGTGGCTGGGGTTTTACGCGCTGTCAAATTTGCCACTGCCAACGGCGATCAGCCTCAATTACACCTCGCCCTTGTTCATTACCGGCTATATGCTCCTGTGGGGCGGGGCACGCGGTGATTATGTGCGTGCTTTGGCGGTGGGTCTGGGGTTTGTCGGTGTGTTGGGGATTCTGCGCCCCAGCCTGGGGGAAGACCAGTTTGTTGGCGCGCTGGCCGGTCTTGGGGCGGGCATGCTGGGTGCCGTCGCCATGATGCAGGTTCGCCAGCTTGGGCAGTCGGGCGAGTCTGAATGGCGCACCGTACTTGTTTTTTCGCTGTGTGTCTGTATCTCCAGTCTGGGTGTTCTGTGGATTGACGGCTGGCAGTCTTTGTCGTGGCAAGCCTGGCTGGCTGCGCTCGGGCTGGGTTTGTCGGGTCTGGTCGGGCAGTTGGCCATGACCCGCGCATTTGGTGCGGGCAAAGCATTATTGACGGCAGCGCTGCAATATACAACCATTGTTTTTGCCACTATCCTTGGGGTGGTGTTCTGGGACGAGGTTCCTGATGGGCTGGCCTGGGTGGGCATGGCGCTGGTTATTGCCGCAGGTTTGTTGTCGACCTGGCGCACCTATACTGAAAGCCGGCGCAGTCGTGCCACGGCCAAGGCGTAACCCGGAGAATTGATATGTACCGTTTGTTGATTGACCCTGCCGCGCTTGATCGCCTGCTGCGCGACAGCGCCTGTGTGGTTTTCGATGTGCGCCATGATTTGCTCGATCATCAGGCTGGATTCAAGGCCTGGAGTCTCGAGCATATCCCCGGCGCTGTCTTTCTGGATCACGAGCATGACTTGAGTGCGCAAAAAACCGGTACCAACGGGCGGCATCCGTTGCCGTCGCTGGATGATTTTTTGGCCCTGATGCGCACGCATGGGGTTGGCCCCGGGGTGCAAGTGGTCATTTACGACGGGGGGCCAGGGGCATTTGCGGCGCATTTGTGGTGGATGTTGCGCTGGATGGGGCACGATGCCGTTGCCGTCCTTGATGGCGGCTGGGCGGCCTGGAAAGCCTCGGGGCTGCCTGTGGCCTCGGC
>JAAYID010000405.1 GCA_012744285.1 Alcaligenaceae bacterium | reverse complement strand
GTCGTGACCCCGTTGAAATCGGGGTCAAATTCTACGTGCAGGAAGAAACGCTCTGATCAACAGCTGGTAAAAAAAAGCGGCATTACCCAACAAAAGGTAGTGCCGCTTTTTATCAGAGCAGGCCCCGACCTAAAACCGGCGCCTGAGTGACAGGTTTACTGCAGCGTACGTTCAAAAACGAACTGGTCGCCCTGCCAATCAACCGGAATGACATCTTTCGGGCCAAACTTGCCCTCAAGCACCAACCGGGCCAACGGATTTTCCAGATGCTGCTGAATGGCCCGCTTGAGCGGACGGGCGCCGAAGACCGGATCAAACCCTGCCAGGGCTAACTGGGCCAGCGCGGCATCGGACACCTCGAGACTCATTTCCTGCTGGGCCAGACGCTGCTGCAAACGCTGAATCTGGATCTTGGCAATCGACTCGATATGGCGGGCCTCAAGGCCATGGAATACCACGACTTCGTCGATACGATTCAGAAATTCAGGCCGGAACGACGTTTTCAGTTCTTCCCAGACCACTTCCTTGATGACCTCGTAAGGCTGCCCCGTCATGCTCTGGATGTGCTGCGACCCCAGATTGGATGTCATGACCACCACCGTATTGCGGAAGTCCACCGTACGACCCTGACCATCGGTCAGGCGACCGTCATCCAGCACTTGCAACAATACGTTGAACACGTCAGGGTGGGCCTTTTCGACCTCGTCGAGCAATATCACGCTGTACGGCTTGCGACGTACGGCCTCGGTCAGATAGCCGCCCTCTTCGTAACCCACATACCCGGGAGGCGCGCCAATCAGGCGGGCAACCGAGTGCTTTTCCATGAACTCGCTCATGTCGATACGGATCAGGTGCTCTTCCGAATCAAACAGGAAGTCGGCCAGGGCCTTGGTCAGTTCGGTTTTACCCACGCCGGTGGGGCCCAGAAACAGGAATGAACCATACGGACGGTCGGGATCAGACAACCCGGCCCGCGAACGACGAATGGCATCGGCCACCAGGCTGACGGCCTCGTCCTGCCCCACCACACGACGGTGCAAATGGTCTTCCATGCCCAGCAGCTTGGCGCGTTCGCCCTGCATCATCTTGGATACGGGGATGCCAGTGGCGCGTGCCACCACCTCGGCGATTTCCTCGGCACCCACCTGCGTGCGCAGCAGACGCGGCTTGTCGGTTTGCGCCGGCTGGTCACCATCACCGCTGGCCTCGGCCGCCTTGAGACGTGCTTCCAGTTCGGGCAATTTGCCGTACTGCAGCTCGGCCAGCTTGTCGAACTGCCCCTTGCGTTGCAACTCGGCCATCTCCGCACGGGTACGCTCGATTTCCTCTTTGACCGACTGGGAACCCTGGACTGCCGCCTTTTCAGCCTTCCAGATTTCTTCGTAGTCGTTGTACTCGCGCTGCAGCTTTTCAAGCTCATCTTCAATGGCCTTGAGGCGGCGCAACGAACCTTCATCCGTTTCTTTCTTGACGGCCTCGCGTTCGATCTTGAGCTGGATGATGCGACGATCGAGCTTGTCCATGACCTCGGGCTTGGAGTCGATTTCCATGCGGATACGTGCTGCGGCCTCATCGATCAGATCAATCGCCTTGTCGGGCAGGAAGCGGTCAGTGATGTAACGGTGCGACAACTCGGCGGCAGCGACGATGGCCGGGTCAGTAATCGCAACACCGTGGTGCAGTTCATAGCGTTCCTGCAGGCCGCGCAAAATCGCAATGGTTGACTCAACGTCGGGCTCGTCAACCAGCACTTTCTGGAATCGGCGTTCGAGGGCCGCATCTTTTTCAATGTACTTGCGGTATTCGTCAAGCGTGGTGGCACCGATGCAGTGCAGCTCGCCCCGCGACAGGGCCGGCTTGAGCATATTGCCCGCATCCATGGCACCTTCGGCCTTGCCCGCACCCACCATGGTGTGAATCTCGTCAATGAAGACGATGATTCCACCCTGGTCTTGAGACAGCTCTTTAAGCACCGCCTTCAGACGCTCTTCGAACTCGCCGCGGTATTTGGCGCCCGCCAGCAAAGCGGCCAGATCGAGCGACAGCACGCGCTTGCCCTTCAGGGTTTCCGGTACTTCGTTATTGATGATCCGCTGCGCCAGACCTTCGACAATAGCGGTCTTGCCCACACCCGGTTCGCCGATAAGAACAGGGTTGTTCTTGGTGCGGCGCTGCAGAATCTGGATGGCGCGACGGATTTCATCGTCACGGCCAATCACCGGGTCAAGTTTGCCCTGACGCGCACGCTCGGTCAGGTCGGTGGTGTATTTTTTCAGCGCTTCACGATTGGACTCACCCTCGGCATCAGATACCGTAGCCCCACCGCGCACAGCCTCGATTGCGGCCTCAAGCGGCTTGCGTTGCAAACCGGCCTCGCGCAGCAAACGCCCGGCTTCGCCCTTGTCGTCGGCAAGGGCCAGCAAAAACAGCTCACTGGCAACGTAGGTGTCGCCACGATTGGCGGCTTCTTTGTCGGTACGCGCCAGCGCCGACTGCAAGTCGCGCCCGACCTGCACATTGCCGCCGGCCCCGCGCACCTGAGGCAATGCCTTGATGGCCGTATTCAGGCTGGCGGTCAGCTTGTTGGTGGCCACCCCGGCGCGCGCGAGCAAGCTGCCCGTACCGCTATCGGTATCGGCCAGCAGCGCCGCCAGCACATGCACGGGCTCGATGTATTGGTTATCGTTCTGGACAGCCAGGCTTTGCGCATCAGCAATCGCCTGCTGGAATTTTGTGGTCAGTTTGTCAAATCGCATGGTCGTCTTTTCGTGATCAGTTCAAGGGCTGCTGCCCGGATAATGATTAAATAAGGCCTGCAGAAACAATTTCAAGATGTGAAATGGACAAATTCAAACAGCTGGAAAGCTTTGTGGCGGTAGCCGCCATGGGCAGCCTGTCGGCTGCAGCCCGTGTTGAGGGCATCGCCCCCACCATGATGAGCCGCCGCATTGACGCCCTTGAAGAACGGCTGGGTGTAAAACTGCTGATGCGCTCGACGCGCAAACTGTCGCTGACAACCGAAGGCGCCATGTTTCTGGAAGAAGCCCAGCGCATCTTGCGTGACCTTGGCGAAGCCGAAGCCCAGGTTGCGCAAGGCGCAAGCCGCCCCGGCGGGCCGCTGCGCATCAGTGCGCCAGCCGGCTTTGGCCGACGCCACATTGCCCCATTGCTGCCGGCGTTCCTGGAACGCTACCCCGACATTACCATCACCCTTGACCTGAGTGACCGGCTGGTTGACCTGATTGAGGAACGTTACGATTGTGCCATCCGGATCGGGGATCTGGACAATTCCCAATATATCGGTATCCGTCTGGCCGATAACCGCCGCATTATTGTGGCTTCGCCCGACTACCTGAAACGTTATGGTCGCCCGAACACCCCTGACGACCTGGCCAGCCACAACTGCCTGTCGTTCGGCACGCAAGGCAACCAGTCGCGCGGCTGGCTGCTGCGCCAGGACGGTCATGTGAAAGCCTGTCGTGTGAAAGGCACAATGAGCAGCACAGACGGCTCGGTGTTGCTGGCCTGGGCGCTGGCCGGTTGCGGGCTGGCATGGCGGTCGTTGTGGGAAGTCAGGCAAGACCTGGTGGCCGGTCGTCTGGTGAGCGTGCTGGACGACTACGTGGCCCCGCCCAACGGAATATTTGCCCTGATGCCAGAACGACGTCATATCCCCCCCAGATTGCAGGTATTTACCGACATGCTAAAGCAAACCTACGCCCAGGCCAACTACTGGGACAACAACTGAAACCGGCTTGATTACCAGCGCCGGACCGTCGTAGTATTGACGCATTAACCATGTACAATGCTTTGGCTGCTGCGCTGATAGCTTATAACGTTATAACCAGTAGTCATAAAGCATTTCACCTGGTGCCACCGATATGGCCCAACCCTTTGGTATGCAGAAAAAAATACAGCTAGCGCCTGATACCCATCGTTGTTCTACCTGCATGCTCAATGGCCTGTGCTTGCCCGTCGGCATGACGGCCGTCGATATCCATCGTTTCCAGGAAGCCGTGCAAGAACGCATCCGGGTTCGCAAGGGCGAAGCCCTGTTTCATGCCGGCGACGCAGCCAGTGCCATTTACGGTATTCGGGTCGGGTCGATCAAGACCCAGCTTGAGGATGCCGGCGGGCAGGTTCAGGTAACCGGCTTCTTGCTGCCGGGCGAAATTGTAGGGCTTGACGGTTTTCTGGAAGGCACCCACCTGTCGCATGCCATCGCCCTTGAAGACACCGAAGTCTGTGTAGCCCGTGTCGACGACATCGATAGAATCAGTTCTCATGTTCCCACCTTGCAAAATCAGTTGCGTCGGTTAACCAGCCAGGAAATCAAAAGGTCGCAACAGCTGGTCATGTCGCTAGGGGTACTGCGTTCGGAACAACGACTGGCCGCCTTTCTGGTGAACATGTCACAACGCCTTTCAATGTTGGGCTATTCGTCTACCGAGTTTGTCTTGCGCATGAGCCGCGAAGAAATCGGCAGCTACCTGGGCCTTACCCTGGAAACCGTCAGCCGACTGTTTTCAAGGTTTGCCAAAGAGGGGCTGATCAAGATACACCAGCGTGAAGTCAAACTGCTTGACCTGATCGCCCTGCGCGAACTGGCCGGAAACGACTGCGGCTAAGCGCTGTCTACAATGCATCGTCAGGTTGCTTGCTCCAGGCTTCGGGTGGCGCCATAAACAACGTTAAGGCGCTGGATAGCGCGGTGGCCAGCCAGAAAATGAAAAACCCGGCCGTATAAACTACTTCACGGCTGAAGTGCAATGAGCCGAACACGACGATATCGTACGGGTCAACCAACGCAAACACTATTGCACTGCCCACACCGGCCAATAGAAACGACGGCCACAGAATCCACATCAGGGCATGACGATTCATTGCTGTACCCCCGGTGTTGCATTCGTCGAAGCGGCTTGCGGGCCTGCAGCGGCTGGTGCCATTACCGACGGTTCGGAACCAAGACGTTTGACAACCAGCCCCTGGCGTACCCCGCCGTCGACAATGGCCTGACCACTGAAGTGCTTGACGGCCAGGCCAATGGTGATGGCACACCCCACGAGGGCAACAAACGGCCCGGCCATGATGATCCAGGGCCAGGGTTCTTTCCACCAGGGTTGGGTATCGGGATTCTGATTTGCCATGGTCATGATTGTTGTTACCTGCCGGATAGTTTATTACTGAGGCACAAAGAAACTGCTTTTCTCAATGACGTGTTCTTGCGTTCCGTCAATTTCAAGCCCGGAAACCGAGATTGAAATGTCGTACACCCCCGGTTGAACCTGGTCAACAGGCGCCCGCACCACAATCGGCACCATCCGGTTGGTGGAACCATCAACCCAAAGCTGATACACCTGCGGGTTCTCGGCCAAACCGACAGTCGCACCCGTCACTCCGTCAACCGTGACCTGCAGGGTTACGGGCTTGTCGTTCGTATTCATGATCTGCAGGCGGTAAACGTTTTCGATAAGCCCCCCGGAGATTTCACGGCCCAATGCACCACGATCGCGGATGACATCAACCTTGAGTGACTCGCGGGCCACGAGCGAATACATGAACCCGGCAAAAATCAGGACCAGCAGGCTGATGTAGAACAAAATACGCGGGCGCAAGACGCGGCGTCGGGCCTGACCCTGTGTCAGACGTTCTTTGATGGCCGTACCCGAGGTATACCGGATGAGCCCGTGGGGATAATCCATTTTGTCCATGACCTGGTCACAGGCATCGACACAAGCCCCGCAACCGATACACATGTACTGCAACCCATTGCGGATATCGATGCCGGTAGGACAGACCTGCACACACAAACTGCAATCGACGCAGTCGCCCATGCCGGCTTCTTTGTGGTCAACCTTGCGGGAACGACCGCCACGAGGTTCACCGCGCACGTTGTCATAGGT
>JAAYID010000035.1 GCA_012744285.1 Alcaligenaceae bacterium | reverse complement strand
CGGCAGCACAAGAGCTCGACGTTATTGGTAACAACATCGCCAACGCGAATACGGTGGGGTTTAAGGCGTCCACTGTGGCGTTTGGCGATATTTATGCGACGTCGAAGGTAGGTTTAGGGTCTAAGGTTGCTGCAATCAACCAACGCTTTACGGTAGGTACCATCACTAATACAGGTAACCAGCTTGATCTCGCGGTCGACGGGGCGGCAGGTATGTTTCGGGTTGAGGATCAGCTCGGTAATGTTATGTACACCCGTAACGGCCAGTTTTTCCAGGACGCCAACAATTTCATTGTGAATGCACAGGGTCAGCGTTTGACTGGATACGGTGTAACCGGCACGGATACAAACCCTATTAAAGTACCTGTCGGGAATCTTCAACCAGTTGCTACCACTACCCTTACTACGGCAGCTAACTTAAATGCAAAAGCGCCGAATGTTACGGTAGCATTTGATCCGACGAAGCCGGAAACTTACACTCATTCGCTTCCTGTCACCGCTTACGACTCGCTGGGTAGCCCTGTTCAGCTTACTCAGTACTTCACAAAAACGGCTGACAAGACTTGGCGCGTTGATTACACTGTTCCAAATCCAGCGGCGGTTCCACCAGCAAGTCCCTTTACTTTGATTGCTGGTCCTACGTTGAATTTTACTGATGCCGGCGTTACTAATCCGAATCCTCCACCCGATTTTACGCTTAACATTCCTGCGGCTACTCTGCCCGGAACCCCTGCCCCTTTGGCGATAGCGGTCAGCTATACCGGGACAACTTCTTTTAGTGGTGAGTTTGGGTACAATTTTACTCAGAACGGTTTTCCGACAGGCGAGTTTTCAAATATTGAAATCGGGCAGGATGGTGCTGTTAACGCTGTTTACACCAACGGTGAACGTCGTGTTACTGGTTACGTCGCACTGGCCAACTTTAATAATTTGACTGGCCTTCGTCCCGTGGGTGATAACGCCTGGGTTGAAACCGGTGCTTCCGGCCAGCCCATCCTTGGTCGCCCCGGCACCAATGGCCTTGCCCTGATCCGCGGCCAAGCCGTCGAAGAATCCAACGTCGACATGAGCCAGGAACTAGTTCGTATGATTATTTCGCAGCGCTTCTACCAGGCCAACGCTCAAACCATCAAGACCCAGGACCAGATCCTGCAGACCTTGATCACGATGCGTTAATCGACATAAAGCGTTTGAACTGACATGGATCGTATCGCTTATATCGCTGCCGGTGGCGCTGCGCGTGTGCTGGAAGACCAGGCTGTTCTCAGCAATAACCTGGCCAACGTCAGTACCTCGGGGTTTCGTGAACAGCTGTCGGCCTACCGCGCTGTGCCTTTCGTGGCTGAAGGCACGTCGCCAACCCGTGTGGGTACGGTAACGTCCACTCCGGGCAGTAATTTCGGCCAAGGCCCGATGCAGGAAACCGGGCATGCGCTTGACGTAGCCATTATGGGTGACGGCTGGTTTGCCGTGCAGGGCCCTGACGGTCAGGAGGCCTACACCCGCGCCGGTGATCTGGCGGTCAACCAGAACAACCAACTGGTTAACCAGGCGGGTTTCCCCATTTTGTCGAATGCGGGTGGCCCGATCGAGGTGCCAGAGCGTGGTAGCATCACCTTCACGCCTGATGGCGCCATTACGGCGCTGGGTGCGGGCGATAACCCGAACGATATCCAGAATATTGGTCAGCTGAAGCTGGTCAACCCGCCGCCCGAGGCCATGCAGCGTGGCGACGACGGTCTGTTCCGTTTTGTTCAGGGTAACGCGCCGGCGGCTGCACCGGTTGATCCGAATATCCGCATCGCGGCAGGCTTCATTGAAAAAAGCAATGTTAGCGCCGCTGAGTCGATGATCGGCCTGATTCGCAACGGCCGCATGTTTGAAATGCAGATGAAAGTGATTCAAGACGCCGACCGCAACGCCGAGCGTGCCAACGGTATCTTGTCGGCCTCGAATTAAAAGCGGCTTCCAGTTAAATTTAGTCAATGCCTCCTCACACGGGCGGCAGCAAGGAAAACCATGATTCGTTCTCTCTGGATCGGTAAAACCGGCCTCGAAGCACAGCAGACCAATCAGGACGTGATCTCGAACAACCTGGCCAACGTCAGTACGTCGGGTTTCAAGCGCAGTCGCGCAGTATTCGAAGACCTGATGTATCAAACCATTCGCCAGCCTGGTGCGCAGGTGGGTGCCGCCAACCAGTTGCCCTCGGGGTTGCAGCTGGGCGTCGGGGTGCGTACTGTCGCCACCGAACGGATTCATTCACAAGGCAACTTGCAACAAACCGGCAATCAGCTGGATATTGCCATTCAGGGGCGTGGTTTCTTGCAGGTTGAGTTGCCCAACGGCGAGTTTGCCTACACGCGTGACGGCAGTCTTCAGGTTGACCAGAACGGTCAGCTGGTGACGGCCGGTGGTTACCCCGTTCAGCCGCCCATCAATATCCCCGACAACGCGTTAAGCGTCACCATTGCCCGCGATGGTACGGTGTCGGTGACCCAGCCGGGTGCGGTGGGTGCCAACGTTGAGATCGGCCAGTTGCAGTTGACCACCTTCATCAACCCCACCGGCCTGCAAAGCCTGGGTGAAAATCTGTACGCCGAAACCGATGCGTCTGGCCCTGGCAACTTTGCCCAGCCCGGGCTTGATGGCGCCGGTCTGGTGCTCCAGAATTTCGTGGAAACCTCCAACGTGAACGTGGCTGAGGAACTGGTCAATATGATCGTGACCCAGCGCGCTTACGAAATGAACAGCAAGTCCATCCAGACATCCGACCAGATGCTGGCGCGTTTGACGCAGCTGTAATTTTTTCCAGTAACTTGTTTTCCGGGAGCGCGTCATTGTGAAAGTGCGTTTCTTCTGGAAAGCTGCCTGTTTTTTCGGCCGATGATTTTCTGAATGATGAACGCATGTTGAAGTCGTTACGCATTGCTGTCGTTGCGTTCTGCG
>JAAYID010000404.1 GCA_012744285.1 Alcaligenaceae bacterium | reverse complement strand
GTGTGTACCTGTTTTATGGCGAGAACGACCTGCCGATCTACGTCGGCAAAGCCAACCGCTTGCGCCAGCGCGTGTTGTCCCACTTTTCCGCTGACCATGCTCTGGCCAAAGAATTGTCAATTTCACAGCAGGTGCGGCGTATCGAATGGCAAGCCTGCGCCGGTGAAATCGACGCGCTGATCACCGAATCCCGGCTGGTCAAGACCCTGCAACCCACGCTGAACCGGCAACTGCGTCGCAATCGGGAATTCTGTTCATGGCATTTGCCCGGGCTGGACAGCTATCCCCCCGTCCTGGTTTACGCACGCGATCTTGACGTAGGCCGGCAGCCGAGCCTGTACGGTCTGTTCCAATCGGGGCAGGAGGCCAAAAAAGCACTTCAGGACATTGCAAAAACGGCAGAACTTTGCCCTGTGATTCTGGGCCTTGAAAAAGGGCAAGCTGGCAAACCCTGCTTTGCACGGCAACTGAAACGCTGCCGCGGTGCCTGCTGTGGTGAAGAAACCATCGTGCAGCACAACCTTCGACTGATGGACGCTCTGGGCCGGCTACGGGTTAAAACCTGGCCTTTTGATGGCCCGGCGCTATTGCAGGAAGGCGATGCATGGCATGTTATTGACGCATGGTGCCACCTGGGCACGGCACGCAATGACGACGATATCAAGGCCTGCCTTGAAAACAGCCGGCCCGTGTTTGACCGGGATACGTACAGGATCCTGGTCAAACACCTGGGAAAAATGCGGCCCTTGGGCCAAGCGAAATATCCATCTGGGAAAACCGTGCGCAAGTAGCACCGGCCAAGTGAAACTCATGACACGAAATGGCTGAAATCCAGCAAAGCTATTTCTCAAGCACAGTATTAGCGACCCCTTCTGCACCGATATACACCGCCAGAAGCTTGACGACCTGATCGCCCATATTCATGCCACGATGGGGTACATGCATGGCTTCAACCAATGCATCACCCTTGCGGAATGTTTTCAGACCATGCTCGCCGTAATCGACCGTGAGCTCACCTTCCAGGATGTAAGCAACCAGCGGTGCCGGATGACGATGAAAAGCGGCGGGCTTACCGGGTTCTACAGTAACCACCGCCACGGTAATCCTGGGGGCCCCTTCAGTGGGGTATTGAATATCTTCACCCACAACGGTTTGGCCCGTAACCAGCAATTCCTGCACTGGGTAATAGCCCGTGCCCTGCGCCAGGGCAGAGGTAGTGAACAGTACCGATAACAACGCCCCCGCCGTCAACCGCTGCATAAAACCTCGGGCTTGAACTCCGCCGTGCCCGCCAAAACTGTGAACCTGCATGCATCACTCCTTCAACAAATCGAGCTCAAAGAATTGCCTTGAAAACAGCCGGCCCGGGTTTGACCGAGATACATGCAGGATCCTGATCAAACACTTGGGCAAAATGCGGCCCTTGAGCTACGCCCAGAAATCGACAGGAAGCGCCTGAAGGGTTCGCCCTTCATGGATACCGAACGCCAGGTAATGCATCAGCGGGTTAACGCCCGCCTGCGCAACATCGGGGTTGTTGGTCAGATAGGCGGTCGCATTCATCCAGGGGGCCGGCGCACGCCCCTCGGCCCAACCAAAGGCCATGTAATGCTGATACCCGGTTGACAGACCACCGGTCTGAACCGCTGCGGCGACGTCTTGATACGTGTCCAGATACCAGGCTTCATTGAACAAAACATTAGGGTCGCGCCGCTCGTGGCCACCCCACGCCTGATAATGTTGCCAACCTGATGCCAGTTCACCACGCTGAACAGCTGCCGCTACGTCGGGGTTGCGTGCCAGATACCCCGTCTCGTCGAATGCGTCAGACCCCAATTGAATGGGCGAATCAAGCACCATAACCTGATCGGCAAACTGCAGCAGCTCTGTATTCAGCAACCGGTCGGTACCTCCACCAGACAGTGTCAGACTATGCACAAGGATATGGCCGCTGTCATCGCGCTCAAGCTGATAATTGGCTCGGTCACCGATAAGGCGCAAGACATCGACACCGGCACCGGCATCGACACTGTTGTTGCCCCTGCCTGCCAACAACACGTTGCTATGGCCGTTTCCGACCAGCGTATCGTTACCATCTCCGGCGTACAGGTTTTTGAACGCGGCAGGGTCAGTCAGCGTGACGCGCACCCCTCCCACACTGGCTTCGCTGGCGGTTAAATCAATAACCATGTCGGCAGTCACCATTGTCGCGTTCAGGGTGGTACCGTTGGCGCTGCTCAAGGTCGTTCGCGCGGGCTGCTCGTCAGCGAAACGGGCAAACTCATTTGTAAAAATCTGCGTACCCGACTGTTTCTGTGAACTCGCGGTGTAAGCAGTAATTGACCAGTTATCCAGTGATACGACCCGGTTCTCACTATCGTTAGCCAACCGCAGCGTCCAGTCACCTGCCAGGTTTTCACCCCAGTTGCGGACGGTCATCAAGGTGTAATTCAATTGCGATGGCAGAGCTAAATTGGCAGCAGGATCATCAGACTCATGAACCGGGGGACGATTGATCAAGGTACTGACCGTACCACTGGGAGAAACCAGTTCAAGTGTCACATTTTGCAGCTCTGGCGCGGTCAGGTTAACGGAAACCGTAACATGCTCGACACGCGCATTGGCATCGAAACGAGCCGTAAGGCTTTGACTTTGTTGAGTACCTACCGTCACTGCCGTTTGCTGCACCATGCCTTCGGCCTGCTTCAGATTGGCGGTAGTTTGGGTCTGGGTCCAGGACTCGGCCAGACGGACAGCCGCGCGCGCATCAATGTGACCATAACCAAAGTCGTGACTGTTCAGCAGACCACCACCGTTCCAGTCAGTAGCGCCGTTGTACCCCTTATCATAGGTTTGGTCGAGGAACGTGGCGCGCGCCGCTGAATAAGCCAGAATTTCCTGTACGTCACGATACCCAAGCCCTGCATTGGCCTGCAGCATCAACGCCACGACACCAGCTGCAATCGGGGTTGCCGAGGACGTGCCGTTAAAGTAAGACTCATCGGTATTGGTGTAATTGCCGGCCTCACCGGGTGCGGTGTTGTAGCCGTCACTGCCCGAACGGTCTGTCGTCACAATGGTACGAGGGTCTGAGCCGGGCGCGGTAATCAACAATGCAGCGCCCGGCGTGGAATAACTGGTTAACCCGCCCTTTTGATCACTGGCGGCCACCGCAATTGACCAAGGCATGGCATCGGTAACGTTATCAGCGGTATCGAATCTTTCGGTGCGAGCATTACCGGCAGCAAACAAGGTAACCACACCCAGGCCCTCACGCCCCTGCTCGGCAACACTTCGTGAAACGTCGAGATAGGCCTGCTGGTAATCCTGAAGACTGAACGGCCACAGCGACGGCCCCCAGCTATTGCTCCAGACATCGACGCCACTGCCCAAGAGTTTCTGCGATGCCAACCGATACGCGGCCAGCAGCAAATCGTCAGTTTCAGTTTCGTCGAGCGGTGCCCGGTATGAAGTCACCTGCGCTCCCCAAGCCACCCCGACACCGCCAATACCGTTGCCGGCCTCGGCCGAGATAAGACCGGTGACCGGCACACCGTGATTCTGCGTCGGTGCCTTGGCCGAACCGCCGGGCTGGCCGGAACGAACGTCCCAGGACAAATCGTGGCGATAGTTCTGGATTAGATCGGGATGTGTCGGGTCCATCCCCTGGTCCATGACCCCGACCAATACCCCTCTACCGGAATAATCGGGCCAGACGGACACAACATTGATGTCATACCCTGCAACGCTGCCGGGCGTTGAGCCCGTGTTGTAGAGATGCCATTGCAGCGGAAACAGGGGATCGGAAGGAAAAAACCGGATTGGCGTAGTGTTCATGAATTGTCAGCTTCTCAATGAAACAAGATTTCAATGTTGTAGCATTGATTAACCGTTTGACGGAAGCTGACGCACCACCCGGAGGAATCAGACGTTAAACCGCAAATACTGGCCTGAGAGCTTGTTTTTATTAGGCATAGCATTGGCGACGTCCATTAATATCTCGGCTACTAATTTAGGTTGGCGGCTAATAGCGCAAAACTACGTTATCGTCTCGCGTCAGCAACCGCATCAGCTTCGGATGAATGAACAACTTTTCACGCCCAACAGCTCGTTCTTCCAGCACGCCGATTTCAACAAGTTGTTTCAGATAGCGGGATGCTGCCTGACGGCCTGCAATGTCTTTTTCGACCAAATTCTGGATGCGGCAGTAAGGCAGATCGAAAATTAGATCAACCAGTTCGCGGCTGTAAATTTTCGGTGCCGCTTGCTTAACGTGGGTGACGGTGTGTGCCGCCAGGTCACGAATGGCGGAAATTTTGGCGGTCGTCCAGCGTGAAGTGTCTTCAACCCCGTACAGCACGTAGAGAATCCACGGCTCCCATGCCTGGTTACGCGTGACATCGAGCAGTAGCCGGTAATACTCGGCCTTGTTTCGGATGATGTAGCGGCTGAGGTAAAGAATTGGCAGCGTCAGTAACTCTTCCTGGATCAGATACAGACTATTGATGACACGCCCAGTGCGACCGTTACCATCGGTGAAAGGGTGAATCGCCTCGAACTGGTAATGTCCGACGGCCATGCGGATCAAGGGATCAACATCGCGCGCCTCATGAAGATAGCGCTCCCAGTTCGCCAGCTTTGATCGCAGCACATCCTCTCCGACGGGCGGGGTATAGATCACTTCGCCGGTGGCCTGGTTGGCAAGTGCAGTACCGGGCACACGTCGCACCTGCATTTCCGTGCCCTTGATGCGTGTACAAACCTGCTCTGCCGTGCGGGTGTTCAGCGGAAACTGCTTAAGCGCACGGAATCCGTCAAGCAAGGCGCTGCTGTGGCGCAGTGCTTCGCGGGTGGCCGGGTCGGCATGCTCTCCGGCATTCTGATATTGAAACAGGCGGTCGGTCGTAGTGACGATGTTTTCGATTTCCGAGCTGGCCTGCGCTTCCAGGAGTGGCAGCGCATTGATGAGCACCCCCTGGTTGGGGATCAACTCAGCCGCCTGCTTGAGTTCGGCCAGGGCAGCACGTGCGGCAATGCACTGCTTGAGTACCGGGCGCGTTTCCACCTCTGTTGCGGGGGGCAGAGGGGGCAAGTCGTTGTAAGGCTGGTCTGGGCGCCAACTGGTCATGGTCAAATTTTCGGACTTTTGCGACACGTTCCCAGTTTATGTCGCTGGTGGCGACAGGTCAATCAAATATGTTGCGATTTCTCTGAAATCGCAACATATCCAATCCGGAAATCGCCACCACGACGTCAAGCGGCTACTTCGGCAGGCTTGATCGAGACGATGTTGCTTGCTCTGCTCTTCCATTGATCCAACAGATCGGCCCATTGCTGCATTATCTTGGCGCGATCCTTCAGATAGTCGGCATGGTTCAGACGTTAAACAGGAAGTTCAGCACATCGCCATCCTTGACTACATATTCCTTGCCTTCAGCACGCATTTTTCCGGCTTCCTTGGCGCCTTGCTCGCCTTTGTAAGCAATGAAGTCTTCGTAAGCGATGGTTTGGGCACGGATGAAGCCGCGTTCAAAGTCAGTATGAATGACACCCGCCGCCTGAGGCGCGGTATCGCCCACGCGAATGGTCCAGGCGCGCACTTCCTTGACGCCCGCCGTGAAATACGTTTGCAAACCCAACAGGCGGAAACCGGCGCGGATGACACGGTTCAGACCAGGTTCGTCCATACCCATGTCGGCCAGAAAAATATTGCGATCCTCATCGTCAAGATCGGCAATTTCAGCTTCAACGGCAGCACACACGGCAACTACCGGTGCATTTTCGGCCTTGGCGTATTCCTGTACCGTTGTCAGGTGCGGGTTGTTTTCAAAGCCGCCTTCCACGACGTTGGCTACATACATGCACGGTTTGGCGGTAATGAAACACAAGGGCTTGAGCAACGCGAGCTCTTCGGCATCGAGCCCAAGGGAACGAACCGGGCGGGCTTCGTTCAGCGCCGGGATGACGCGTTCAAGCAAGGCCACCATTTTGGCGGCTTCCTTGTCGCCTGCACGTGCTGTTTTCTGATGACGCAACAGGGCCTTGTCGGCCGAGGCCAGATCGGCCAGCGCCAATTCGGTATTGATGACTTCAATATCGGAAATGGGGTCAACCCGGCCGGCAACGTGAATGACATTGTCATCTTCAAAACAACGCACAACATGCACGATGGCGTCAGTTTCACGGATGTTGGCCAGAAACTGGTTACCCAGCCCTTCCCCTTTTGAAGCCCCGGCCACCAGACCGGCAATGTCAACGAACTCGACGACAGCGGGCAACACACGCTCGGGCTTGACGATTTCGGCCAGGGCAGCAAGACGGGGATCGGGGACCTCGACGACCCCTACGTTGGGCTCGATGGTACAGAAGGGGTAGTTTTCGGCAGCAATACCTGCTTTGGTCAGCGCATTGAACAGAGTAGATTTACCGACGTTGGGCAAGCCAACGATGCCACATTGCAAAGCCATGGGAATCCTGTAATTGAACAATAAACAATCTATTTTAACGTGGTGAGCCTGACAGGGATGACAGGATCAGCCACACGACGAGCAGCGGGCCGGCATTGAAGACGGCATGCAGGACAACAGCGGCTCCGAAGCCGCGACGCACACGGATCCAGGCCAGTACCAGACCGGTCAGCCATTGAGGCAGCACCAGCAAAGGCAAGGCCCAAAACGGCGTTGCCGAATGAGAAAAATTAGCCAGATGAATGGCCGCAAACGCCAGACATGACGTGTGCACAACCCAAAAAAAGTGGCGCCGATAGTGGCGGCGGGTGTGCCAGGACCACATGGCCGAACGCGGCCGCCGCGACGACGGGGCTGCACGGCGC